>NZ_JBEPAK010000043.1:0-34802 GCF_040298565.1 Kitasatospora sp. NPDC001539
GTCGGCCGGGCCGACTTCCCGCGCACCAGCCGGCTGACCGGCCTCCCCGGGCGCTGGTCGGATCCGGCCTCCACCCACCGCGGGAAGACGGCCGGGGAGTTACTCGGCAGCGGTGCGCTGCGCGGGGAGGGTGCGGTCCTGCTGGAGGTCGAGGAGTTCGCGGAACAGGCCGCCGGGCTGTCGGGCCAGTTCGTCCCAGGTGCCGGTCTGGACGATGCGGCCCTGGTCCATGACGACGATCCGGTCGGCGAGCCTGGCGTTGGCCAGGTTGTGGGTGACCAGCAGGGTGATGCGGTCCTGGGCGAGGTCGTGCAGGGCGTGCAGGATGCGGTGTTCGGCACGGGGGTCGAGGTCGGAGGTCGGCTCGTCGAGGATCAGCAAGCCGGGCCGGCGGCGGGTGCGGTAGAACGCCCGGGCGACGGCGGCGCGCTGCCAGCCGCCGCCGGACAGCTCGGCGCCGCCCTGCCAGCCCTGGGCGAGGAGGGTCCGCCAGCCCGAACGGAGCCGGGACACGACCTCGTCGAACCCGGTCAGCGCCGCCGCGTTCCGGACCGCCTCGCCGGGATCGCCGTCGTGGTGGCCGAGATGGATGTTCGCGTGAGCGGGCAGCGGCCACCGGGCGAACTCCTGCGGCACCCGGGCGACCTGGCGGAACAGACCGTCCGCATCCAGGTCCTCGATCGGGATGCCGTTCCAGAGGATCCGGCCGCCGCCGTCCTGCGGCAGGTACAGGCCGGAGAGCAGCTTGAGGAGGGTGGACTTGCCGGAGCCGTTCTGGCCGATCACCGCGACGACCTCGCCCTGGTGGAGGGTCAGGTCGACGCCGCGCAGTGCCGGTTCCTGCTGCTCGCCGGGGTAGCAGTAGGTGAGGCCGGTGACCTCGATCGTCTTCGGCGGGCCGGGCACGATCTCGCCGCGGGCGATGCGGTGCCCGCCGGCCTCGTCGAGGAACGAGAAGAAGTCGTCGAGGTACAGGCCCATGCGGTAGAGGCGTGCGCCGTGGCCGACCATGCCCTGCACGCCGCCGGCCGCAGTGCGCAGCGCGAACGTGGCGGAGCCGGCGGCAGCCAGGCCGATGCGGCCGCTGGAGACCAGGTACAGCAGGGCGCCCCACATCAGTGCGGCTCCGACGCCGCTGGCCAGGGCGGCGAGCAGGGAGACCCGGGCCGCGTCGGTGCCGGCCTTGTCGGTGACCGCGACGATCCGGGCCTCGGCCTTGCGGTACATGGCCATCATGAACGGCAGGACCTGGTCGGAGCGGACCTGGTCGGCCCGCTGCTTGTCGATCAGGTGCCAGCGGTAGATCCGCAGCGCGGCCCGTTCGTCGTTGGTGGTGACGGCGGCGAGGTAGTGGATGCGGGCGGTGCGGACGGCGGCGAGCCCGGCGGGGATCGAGCCGAGCAGCAGGAACGGCAGCAGCCACGGGTTGAGGGTGGTCAGGACGCCGGCGGCGGCGATCAGGGAGACGGTGGAGGCGATGACGTCCTGGGCGGAGCCGAGCAGGTCGGGGGTGGTCGCCGCGCCGCGGTCGGCCGCCTCCCAGCTCTCGTTGTACGAGGGCTGGTCGTAGGCGGCGAGTTCGGCCGAGCACCCGGCCTCGATCAGCTTGAGGTCAGCGTCCCGGTTGACCCGCGGCCCGACCCGGCCGGCCAGCGTCGTCACGGCGATGCCCAGGCCTGCGCGCAGCGCGACGGAGGCGGTGAGCAGCGTCAAGGACGGTGCGGCGGCGCGCAGGTGAGCGGTGACGGGGCCGGGGCGCAGCAGCGCGGCGAGGGTGCCGGTGGTGGCGTAGAGGGCGAGCGCGCCGAACACGCCGGAAGCCGCCTGGGCGAGGAGCAGGAGCAGGGTGGAGCGGCGGTCGGCCTGCCAGGCGAGGGCAAGGGCGCGGCGGATCAGGTGGGGTAGGCGGCGGACCATGGTGGTGCTGGAGATGGACCTGCCGACGTCCTGGCGCTTGTCGCCGGGGAACTGGTACCGCAGTTCCTCGTCGTGCTCCTGCGGTTCGGTGTCGGGCCGGGTGTCGGCTGCCCCGGTGGGGGCCTGGCTGGTCTCGGTCACGTTGCTCCCGGGTTCGGCGGCGAGTGCGGGGCAGGCCGGCTCACCGGGCGGCCGGCGCACGGCACATGCCGGGTCGGCCGCCCGGTGGCGGGCGTGCTCGGGTGGCAGCGGTGCCGGGCGGCAGGCTGCGGGTGGGGTCGGGCTGGTCGAGGCCCCGATCCTGGCAGCCCGGCGGCCGGGCGCTCGGCGTGTCGCCACGCCGCTCACCCGATCCGGGTAAATCCGTGTCCACCTCGGCGAGTTGGTGGAGTCGATCAAGCGAGGCACACGGTGGCGATCGGCTGCCAGCAGTGCGGGCAGCCGCGTGCCGCGGTCGGCTCCACGGGTCTCGCACCGGGGTCTGCAGGTGTGAGACCGCGTTCGAGATCTCGGTCGATCGCGACGCCTACGTGCTCTAGCCTCTGCGGGTGATCGATGAGGTGTTCCCTTTCGTCGGCGACTTCCAAGAGCTCGAGCACGGCAGGCCGGACGGGCCGTCGCTCCGGTCTGCTGTTCGCGCCCAGGGGCCGGCGGACGCCCGCGAGTTGGTCAGGTACCTGCGCGCCGGTACGGTCCTTGCCGCCACGACCACGCTCGTGCGCGACGTTCTCAGTTCCGAGGGCGACGTGATCGGCGGCTTGCACCTGCTGACTGACGGGTGCTGGCTCTGGTCCTCGGACCTGGCCCACTACGTCGAGCGTCACCATGTGGCGCTCGACCCGCGCTTCATCGCGCATGCCCGGAGCAACGGCTGGACCGCTCCGCTACTCGGCGACGATGACCTACGTGCGATGGAGGCCAAGCTGTTCGAGGACACTGCGGGCTGAAGGTCCCGCTGCGAACCGACGCGTCCGGTCAGCTCACCGAGATGCGGGCAAGTGGCCGGAGTCCGGGCCGGGATGCCGGCGCGTTGCGCGTGAGCCGGCGGACCATGATGCCGATCACGGCCCAGCGGATCATGGTTTCGGGGTGGGCTGGGCTGGTCCCGTAGTCGCGGGCGAGGCGGCGGTGGGCGGTGAGCCACAAGAAGGTGCGCTCTACCGCCCACCGCTTGGGCTGGACCTGGAAGCCGCGCGGGCCAGGTTCCTTGCGGACGATCTCCAGTCGCGACCGAGGATCTTGGCGGCCCATTCGACCAGGCGGCCGGCGAAGCCCTGGTCGGCCCAGATGTTCTTGGTGCCGGGGTGATCGAGCCTGGTCCACGGCAACGGCCGCTTCGCGCCGTCGCGGTCCTGGATGCTCGCCGCGGTCCGCCGGCGCGGATGCTTCTCCCGCCGACCGCCCTTCGGACCCACCCGCGCCGGCGGCAGCAACGGCTCCACTGGCGACCGCTGCTCACCCGTCAGGTCTGACGGGTACCCACCCCCGACACCGCTCACGAAAGCTCAACAACCCCGCCAGCCATGGGACACGGCAGATCTCAAACGCGGTCTGAAGCCCGGGGTCTGCAGGTGTGGGGCGGTGCGGGTCGGCGGCGGAGGGGGGTTCGAAGCGGGCCGGTGATACGGACGGAGGGTCGTGCCTGTCGGAGTCCGCGTGCTCGTTCCGCTGCCAGAAGTCGGACGGGGCGGCTTCTGGGGTTGCGGGGCGCCGCGTTACTCGGTCCAGATGGCGGCGGCTGTGCGGTCGTCGGCGTAGCCCTTGGCGCGGACCTGGACCTGGCGCAGGAAGTCGACCGTTCCCGGGGGGTGGGGGTGGGCCCAGTGGGAGGACAGGAAGTGGGCGACGGCGGGCTCCTCCGCGATCGGCGCGGCCAGGCCCGGGGCGCAGAGCAGGAGGATGTCGCCGGGGGTGGCGGGGACGAGGCGGAAGCGGAAGGGGCGCGGGTCGGGCAGCGGGGCGTCCGGCACCGGCGGCTGGCCGTCCGGGTGGTGGAGCAGCCGGGCCGCGTAGGCGTCGATCCAGTGGCCGGCACGCAGCAGGTAGAGGCCGCCCGGTCCGACGCCGAAGGCCGCGCGGTAGCCCGCTGCCGGGTCCAGGGACACCAGCAGGCAGTGCAGGGCGGCCGGGGAGGCTCCCTGTTCCTCCTCGGCCCGGGGCGCCAGTGCGCGCAACGGCGCGGCGGCGCTGGTCGCCAGGCGCTGGAGGCCGTAGCGCAGCCGGTCCCGGGCGCCGTCGCGCAGGTCGGCGGCCAGGCCCGGCCGGCTGCGGCCGATCGCGGCGGCGAGCTGGCGGCAGGCTTCGGCGGTGGCGGTGGCCACGGCCTGCGCGGTGAGCACCCCGTCCTCGGCCTCGCCCGTGCGGTCGAAGCCCGCGAGGACGGCGAGCAGCAGTCCGTTGGGGCCGTCGCCGAACCTGGTCACCAGCAGGCTGTCGCGGCGCGGTTCGCCCCGGTAGCGGGCCGAGTCGCCCCGGACGGAGACGGCGCGCAGGACGGTGTTGCCGTAGTGGGCGCCCTCCAGCGCGGTGTCGGGGACGATCATGCCGAGCGCGTTCGGATCGGCCTCCGGTACGGCGGTCGGCTCGGGCCCGTAGGTCGGGGGGCGCTCGCCGACGTGCGGGACGGTGGGTCCGCTCCCGGCGCGCGGGGTCCGGAGGGCCAGCCGGGGGTCGGGGGCGGTGGGCGCGGGTTCGGGGTCGGGTTCCGGCACGGGTTCGGGTTCGGGTTGGAGGTCGGGCTCGGGGTCGGGTTCGGGGCCGGCGGTGGGTGCGGGCGCCGGGGGCTGGGGGGCGGGTTCGGGCTTGGGCCCGGCTTCGGAGGCTGCCGCCTCGGGTTCGGGCGTCGGGTCGATGGCGGGGGCCGGGGCGGGCTTGTCCAGCGAGATCGGGCTGGACGGCGTCTCGGGTTCCGGCTGCTCGAGTTCGGGCTCGCGGTGGGGCTCGGGTTCGGGGTCGGGGTCGGGGTCGGGCGTGGGTTCCGGCCGGGGCGCATCGGTGGCGAAGGAGGGGGCGGGGAACTGGTGGGTCTCCGTCGAGGTGCGCTGGCGCCCGATCTGCTCGGTGCCTTCGCCCGCTCCGGTTCCCTCGATCACGCCGACCGCGGTGTCGAACCAGTCGTCGATGCTGTCCCGCGCGGGCGCGGGCTCAGGCGCGGGCTCAACCGCAGGCGCGGGCTCCTCGACGGCCTCCGGCTCCTGTTCCTGCTCCGGCTCCGGCTCCGGCTCCGGCGACGCCGTGCGCTGCTGCCCGATCAGCCCGACCGCCGTGTCGAACCAGTCGTCCACGCTGCCGCTGCCCGGGTCGGCGTGTGGGGTGTCGGGGAGGGTGCCCGCCGGGCCGTCGTAGACCGTGTCCCACCAGCCGTCGCCCGGCCGGGGCGGCTGTGCGGGTGCACCCTGCTTGCTCATCTGGCGGCTCCTGGTGGGTCCGTGGTCGCGCCGCCCCCGACGGGGCCGAACTGGCGTCATTGTCTCCGAGTGCAACGACGCTGTCCGGGTTTCGGCGACAACCGGTCAGCGAGCAGATCATCCCGGCCACCACCTCCCGTCAGCCGTCCCACCAGCCGCTTCGCCGGCGCGCGAGCGGCGCGCAGCCGGGGCGCGGTCAGGGCGCGGTCAGGGCGCGGCGGGGTGGTGAAGCGGCGGCGACGGGGCTGCGGCAGGCCCGTCACCTCGGTGTTCGGTTCCGTTCCGTCCGTGCTTGCCGGATGTGCCCCGAGCAGGGCGTTTCCTGGTCATTGCAGGTCAGGGGCCGCGGAACATGGGGGTCAAGGAGGGGCATCGCTTCACCCGTTCGGCTGATTAAATGTCCGCATGACCGCGTCGGCCCCCAGCTCACCCCGACCGGGGAGGGCCGCACCGGCGGGCCGCCCGGCTGGTGCGCTGTTGGTCCTGCTGCTGGTCGCCCTGCTCACCGCGCTGCCCTGCGCGGGGCAGTCGAGTGCGGCGGACGGTCCCGCCCGTACCGCGCCGGCCCCGGCGGTCGCCGTCTCGGTGGTCAGCGCGGCGCAGGCCACCGCCCCCGCTGCGCACTCCGGACGCACCGGCCACACCGCCAAGGCGTCCGGCCAGAAGCAGCAGCTCGCCGCGGAGCAGGACCACTGGATCCTGTGCACCGCCGACGGCCAGCCGCCGCGCAACAACGGCTGCTCCAGCCATCCGTTCTGTCCGCAGGACGCACAGCTGCCGAACCCGCCCCCGCAGCCGCAACCCGCCGTCTCGCCGCTCGCCGCTCCGGCGCCCGAGGCGCTGCCCCGAGTGGTGCCCGCGGGACTGCTGGACGGCCCGCACCCGGCGCCCGATCTCCACGAGCTCCAGGTCCACCGGTCCTGAGCGGAACCCGCCGCCGACGGCTCCCGTCGGCGGATCCGCCTCCCCACTCCACCTCAGCCGTCCGCCGCCACGACCGTGCGCGGCGGGGACAAGGACAACCGTCATGGGTTCCGCCTCCAAGCAGTCCAACAAGGGCACCGCCGACCGCCGCGCCCGGATCGCCGAACTGCGCGCCGCCGAGCAGCGCCGCGACCGTCGCAACAAGATCGTCGCCTCGGTGGCGGCCGGTGTGCTGGTGATCGGCGCGATCGCCACCGGCACGTGGATCGTCATGGACCAGAACCAGAAGAAGAAGGACAAGGAGGCCGCCGCCAACGCGGACATCCCGGGCGTGAAGACCTTCGGCGACCTGAGCCGCAACCACGTCAAGGACAAGGTCAACTACCCGATGACCCCGCCGGTCGGCGGCGACCACAACGCGATCTGGCTCGACTGCATGGGCCACGTCTACGACCAGCCGGTCGAGAACGAGCGCGCCGTCCACTCGCTGGAGCACGGCGCGGTCTGGGTGACCTACAACGGCAAGGCCACCCCGGAGGACATCAAGATCCTCTCCGACAAGGTCAAGACCACCCCCTACTCGCTGATGAGCCCGTACCCGGACGAGCAGGGCACCATCACGCTGAACGCCTGGAGCACCCAGCTGATCGTGGACAGCGCCTCCGACCCGCGGGTGAACCAGTTCTTCACCAAGTACGTCCAGGGCAAGCAGACCCAGGAACCGGGCGCCTCCTGCACCATGGGGCAGATGTGACGGCCGACGCAGGCCACTCCGGAAAGGCCTCGGCGACGGGCCGGGCGGCGGACGGCGCGGCGGACGCGGTGGACGCGGCGGACTCGGCCGGCGCGGTGGACGCGGTGGACGCGGTGGACGCGGGCGCCCCGGAGGAGCCGGCCGCCGCGCGCGGCCGGCGGCGACTCTGGTGGCCGGCGGCGCTGGCCGCCGCGGTCGCACTGGCGCTCGGGGTGCCGGCCCTGGTGGCGAGCGGGACGTCGGCCTCCGGCACCTCCTCGGTGGCCGTCCCGGCGGACGACTCGCCCGAGGCCGGGTTCGCCCGCGACATGGCGACCCACCACCAGCAGGCGGTCGACCTGTCGTTCATCGTCCGGGACCGCACCGGCGACGAACCGACCCGCACCCTGGCCTTCGACATCATCAACACCCAGGCCAACCAGCGCGGGATGATGATGGGCTGGCTCGACCAGTGGGGGCTGTCCCAGCACTCGACCGCGAAGCCGATGGCGTGGATGAAGATGGACCACGACTACGCGGCCCACGACGGTTCGCTGATGCCCGGCATGGCCACCAACGCGCAGATCGCCAAGCTGCGCACGCTCAGCGGCCGGGACGCCGAGGTGTACTACCTGCAGCTGATGATCGAGCACCACAAGGGTGGCGTCGAGATGGCCCAGGGCTACGTGGACCTGGCGAAGAACGACGTCGAGAAGCGGCTCGCCCAGTCGATGGTGGTCGCCCAGACCTCCGAGCTGGAGCTGATGACCGACATGCTCAAGGAGCGCGGCGCCGCCCCCGGCGTGCCCGCGTCCTGACAGCGCCCTTCCCGGTTCCGGCCCCCGGCGGCCGGGGCGCGGTGGCGGGCCCGTACCGCCCGCACCGCGCCCCGGCCGTCCGCCTTACCGCAGGCTGCCGGGTGCTGCCGCCGAGCCGCTCCGGTTTCACCGACCGTCCGGCCGCGGTTCGTCGCCGGGCGTCCGTCGAAGGGGCGGAGCGTCGGCGAGCACCTGCTTAGGACGTTCGCGGACTCGCGGACGAGGAACCGGCCGCGGCGGCGGGGTTGGACCACTGCGCGGGCGCCGTGGAGACGCCGGTGCGGCGCGGCCCGAACCGGGCCCCGGACGGCCTGGGCGTCAGCCCGTCCTGAGGCGCTCGCGGGACCGGGCCGGGGTCTGGCTCGTCAGCGCGGCGGCCGCCACCGCGACCAGGGCGAGGACGACCAGCACCGTCCGCCCACCGGACGCCGCGCCCGCCAGGTGAACGCCGAGGACGGACAGCGCCATGCCGAGCGCGGTGCCGAGGCTGCGGGCCATGTTCACCATGCCGCCGCCCACCGCCGAGCACTCCGCCGGGATCGCCCGCATCACCAGCGCGTTGTTGGCGGGCAGGAGCAGGCCCAGCCCGTACCCGGCGACCAGCAGCGGAGCCGCCGCCGCCGCACCGGAGACCGGCAGCAGGGCGAACAGCAACAGCCCGGCCCCCGCCAGGCCGGCCCCGAAGCGGCACCGGGCGACGTCCGACCAGCCCCGGGGCAACAGCCCGCCGCCGACCGTCGCGGCCACCGCGAAGGCCGCCGGCAGCAGGGTGACCACCAGGCCCGCGGCGGCCGTCGACACGCCCGCGCCGGTGAGCAGCACCGGGCCCAGCACCAGCGGGCAGAACAGCAGCAGGTACCCGATCAGCGCGACCACCAGCCCGGACCGCACACCCGGGGTGTTCACCAGCCCCGGGGCCAGGATCGGCCGGGCGGCCCGCCGCTCCTGGCGCACCAGGGCCAGCGTCAGGACGGCGGCGGCGAGCAGCAGGGCGGCGACGGCCCAGCCGGGCAGCGGCAGGCCGGAGGCGGTGGAGAGGGCGAGCAGCAGTGCGGTGGTCGCGCCGGTGAGCAGCAGCATGCCGGGCAGGTCGAAGCGGGGTGCCCGGGGTTCCTCCCCAGCCCCGGCCCCTGCCATGGCCCCGGCAGTGACACCGGTGGCGGCCCCGGCCCCGGCAGTGACAACGGTGGCGGCCGCAGCGGTGCCGCGTGGCCGCGGGACCGTGACCGGTCCGCAGGTCCGGGTGCGGGGCAGCAGGTACCAGCCGGCCAGGATGCCGAACACCGCGATCGGCACGTTGGCCCAGAACACCCACCGCCAGGAGGCGTGCTCGACCAGCAGCCCGCCGAGGCTGGGGCCGAGCGCCAGTCCGAGGCCCTGGGCGGCGGCCTGGATGCCGAGCGCTCGGCGCATGGCGTGTTCGGGGACGCCCCGGGCCACCAGGGCGACGCTGTTGGCCTGCATCATCGCGGCGCCGACGGCCTGGACGGCTCGGCAGGCGACCAGGATCCACAGGCCGTCGGCGAACCCCGCGCCCAGCGAGGACAGTCCGAAGACCGCGAAGCCGCCGATGTACATGGTCTTGCGGCCGACCAGGTCGGAGAGTCGGCCGATCGGGGCCAGCAGGGCGACCAGGACGAGCAGGTAGGCGAGGGCGACCCACTCGACGGCGGCGAAGTCGGCGTGGAAGTGCCGGCCGAGGGCGGGGAAGACCAGGGCGATGACGCTGGCGTCGAGCTGGCCGAGGAAGGCGCCGAGGCAGACCGTGCCGACGGCCAGCCAGTGGGCGTGGCGCCAGCCGGCTATGCCGCGGGGGCGGGGCCGCTCGGTGAGCAGGCGCGCGGCCAGAGCGGTGGCGTTCATATTCCAAATATATCGGACGCAGACATGTTCCTTCTACGAGCTGCTCGTCATGCGACGAAGCTCCCGTTCCGCGCCACGTGAACGTTCCGTCCCGTGGCACCCGTGCTCAGCCCGGGCGTCTCGGCGGGGGCGCCCCACCGCGTCCCGCCAGGCGCGGCCACCCTGCCGTCACGCCCGCCCCCGCGCCTGGTGCCGCGCCTGGTGCTGCGCCCGCCGTCAGACCCCGCCCGCGCCCGCCGCCGCACCGGCTGCCGCGCCGTGTCCGAGGGGCGGACGGCAGGCCCGAAACGCCCCGCACCAGGCGATACGCTGTCCGCCATGCCGTCGTCACCGCACGTTCCCGAGCCCGCCGCCTCAGCACCCGACCTGGCGGTCGAGCACGCCCGGCGGCTGACCGACACCGTCACCCGGTTGCGCCGCGCACTGCGCAGCAGCATCCGCACCGACTACCCGTGGGAGTCCCTGCCGATGGCGCAGGTCGAGCTCCTGCAGACGCTCGCCGCCGCCCCGCTGCGGGTCGGTGAACTCGCCGCCCGGCAGCGGCTCGCCCCCAACACGGTGAGCGGACTGGTCGGCAAGCTGCTGGAAGCCGGCTTCGTGGACCGCCAGGCCGATCCCGGCGACCGGCGCACCGCCCGGATCGCGCTCACCCCGGCCGGACGGCGCCAGCTGGACGACTGGCAGCACGCCCACGAGCGGCGGATCGCCACCGCCCTGGGCGCACTCACCGCGGCCGACCGCGAGGCGGTCGTCCACGCCCTGCCCGCCCTGGAGCAGTTGGCCCGCGCCCTGGCGCAGCCCGGCGGTTCGGGCGAGCAGCCGCCACCGGCCGAACCGGTCGGCTGACACCGCCGGTCACCAGCACCCAAAAGAAGTGGCCCCGGCAACCGGGGGCCGTTAACGTCCCCGCATGCCCCCCGCGCAGATTCGACTGGAGCCCTGGACGGACGCCGACCTCGCGCTGCTGCGCCGGGTCAACACCCCGGAGATGAAGAAGCACGTCGGCGGGCCGGAGACCGAGGAGCAGCTGCTCCACCGGCACCGGCGCTACCTGGACTTCGCCCCGTCCGGCCTCGGTCGCATGTACCGGATCGTGCTGCTGCCCGAGGGCGAGGCGGTCGGCACGGTCGGCTACGGCACCCGGACCTGGGAGGGCGAGACCGTGCACGAGATGGGGTGGAACGTGCTGCCCGGGCACCAGGGACGGGGCATCGCCGCCGCCGCGGCCCGGGCCGCCGTCGAGGCCGCCCGGCGGGAGGCCGCACACCGCCACCTGCACGCGTTCCCGTCGGTGGACAACCCCGCCTCCAACGCGGTGTGCGCGAAGGCCGGGTTCAGCCTGCTCGGGCGGACGGACTTCGAGTTCCCGCCCGGGCGGTTCATGGTCAGCAACAACTGGCGGGTGGATCTGCGCAGCTGAGCGCTCCCGGGCGGGTGGCGACTGAACTCCGTTCGCAGCTCGGGCCGTTGGTCCGCCAGCTGCTCACCTGCCCCAACGGGGTCTTCAGCCCGGAACAGCCCGGAACGCCCCGCGGTCGGGTCGCCGCCGGGCTGCGGACCGGGTTCGGAGCAGCAGCCGGGTTCAGAACAGCGTGCCGCTCTCCAGCTCCAGCAGCCAGCGCTTGCGGTCCACGCCCGCGGCGAAGCCGGTGAGCGCGCCGTTGGCGCCCAGCACCCGGTGGCACGGGCGGACGACCAGCAGCGGATTGGCGCCGACCGCGCCGCCGACCGCCCGGACCATGCGCGGCGACTGCCCGGCGAGCTCGGCGAGTTGGCCGTAGGTGACCGTCCTGCCGTACGGGATCGCGTCCAGCGCGGCCCAGATCCGGCGGCGGAACTCGGTGCCCACCGGTGCGAGCGGCAGGTCGAACGCGGTGCGCTCGCCGGCGAAGTAGGCGGTCAGCTGGGCCACCGCCTCGGCGAGGGCTTCGGGGTCCAGCTTCCAGGTGTCGGCGGGCTCGGCCAACGCGTACTTCTGGCCGGGCGCGGTGACGGTGGCCAGGGCCGCCGGGCCGTCGTCCTCGGGCAGCACACCGCTGAGCAGCAGCCGGCCCAAGGGGCTCTCCATGGTGGTGTAGACGGTGGTGCTCATGCCGGGTCGTTCTCCGTTCCGGTGGTAGTGCTGGTGCTCGGGCTGGGCCTCGGGTCGGCGGTGGGCCTCGGGCCGGGGCCGGGGCCGGGGCCGGTGCTGGTGGCGCCGGGGCTGGTGCTGAGGCCGGGGACCACCGGTCCGGCCCACAGCCGGTGGACGGCGTAGGAGCGCCACGGGGCCCAGGCCTCGGCCGCACGGGCGGCGGACTTCGGCTCCCCGTCGGCGCCGAGCCGGACGAGACCGTGCCGGACGCCGAGGTCGCTCGCGAGGAAGACGTCGGGATCGGCGAGCGCCCGCATCCGCAGGTAGCCCACCGTCCAGGGGCCGATGCCCGGCAGGGCCAGCAGCTGGGCCGCGGCCTCCTCACGGTCCACCCCGGTGTCGAGACGGACCACGCCCTCCGCCAGCGCGGCGCACAGGCCGGTGAGCGCGCGGCGGCGGGCGGCCGGCATCGCGAAGTCCTCCGGGTCGGCGGTGGCCAGGGCCGCCGCCGTGGGGAAGAGCAGCCGCAGGCCGCCGCTCGGCTCGGGCAGCGCGGCACCGTACTTCTCGGCGAGCCGGCCCGCCAGGGTACGGGCGGCTCCCACGGTGATCTGCTGGCCGAGGACGGCGCGCACGGCCAGTTCGTGCGGGTCCACGTGACCGGGCGAGCGCACCCCGGGGCGCTCGCGCACCAGCGGACCGAGCACCGGGTCGGCGCCGAGCTGCTCGTCGACGGCGTCCGGGTCGGCGTCCAGGTCGAAGAGGATGCGCAGGCGCTGCACGGCGGTCGGCAGATCGCGCAGATCGGCGAGGAACAGACGGCAGTCGAGCCAGCCCCGGGTGCGCGGCTCCCCCGGCGCGAGGCCGTCGACCTCGGCGATGCCGTGGCCGTACGGGAGCGCAAGGGTGCGCCGGTAGGTGCGCACGCCGGTGCCCGGGTCGAGCACGACCTCCTCCACGCCGGGGACGGCGCGCAGGGCGAGGAAGTCGATCAGGTGGTCGCTGTCGATCGCGCCGCGGTAGGCGAGGCGAAGGGTCAGGCCGCCAGCCGGGGTCGCGGTGCGGCGGCCGGCGGCGACCTCGGCGCGCAGGGCGGTGGGCGTGCGGTCGTAGACCTCGCGGACGGTGTCGTTGAACTGGCGGACGGAGGCGAAGCCGGCCGCGAACGCGATCTCGGTCACCGGCAGCTCGGTGGTCTGCAATAGCAGTCGGGCGGTCTGGGCACGGCGGGCGCGGGCCAGGGCGATCGGGCCGGCGCCAAGCTCCGCGGTGAGCTGGCGCTGCAACTGGCGGGCGCTGTAGCCGAGGCGGTCGGCCAGGCCCGCGACGCCCTCGCGGTCCACCACGCCGTCACCGATCAGGCGCATCGCGCGGCCGACCAGGTCGGCGCGGTGGTTCCACTCCGGGGAGCCCGGTACGGAATCGGGGCGGCAGCGGCGGCAGGCGCGGAAGCCCGCGCCCTGGGCGGCAGCGGCACTGGGGTAGAAGCGGCAGTTGGTGCGCTTGGGCGTCACGGCGGGGCAGCTCGGTCGGCAGTAGATGCCGGTGGAGGTGACGGCCGTGAAGAACACCCCGTCGAAGCGGGAGTCACGGCTGTCCACGGCTCGGTACCGGATGTCGTCGTCGATCACGCTGTCCAGTCTGCGGCACCGGGCGGGGGGTGACTGGCGGGAATCGGACATTGCCGTTCGGGGGGCTTCCCCCTCCCCCTCCCCCCGCCCACCCTCCCCACCCCTTACCGCCCGCACAATGCTTGAAGCCAGGCCTGGCCGAGCCGAGCCGAGCCAGGACAAGCTGGACCGAGCTTGGCCAGGTCGAGCCGCGCCGAGCTGGACGGAGCCGAGCCGAGCTTGGCCGGGGCCGGGCCGTTCGCCGCAGGCCCCGCGCGGACCCGCGCCACGTACGGACCGTTGGTCACCCCGCGCCATACATGCCACGCGGGTGACAGGGCCGCGCAAGCCGAGCACCGACCGCACACCACGCACGGACCGCCCCTGGCCGCACCGGGCGGCGGCCGCACCACCGCAACACACCGACCGCGCCCAACCGCATCAACCGGCGACCCGACGGCGCCTGGCCGCACCGGGCGGCGGCCGCACCACCGCATCAACCGGCGACCCGACCGAACGGGAGGGTCGTGCCGGCCAGGGCCCCGCCCGGCACGACCCGCTCGGTCAGCGCTTCACCGGCCCTCCCGCCGCCCGCATCGACTTGGTAATCGTCTTCCACCTGTTCGTCCGGGCCTTGGCCACCCGGGCGTCCGAGCGGGAGGCGATCCACTCGTTCTCGCGCTGGAGCTTGAGGTAGCTGTCCATCCGGCGCTGCGGCAGGGTGCCGTCCTCCAGCGCCGCCCGGACCGCGCAGCCGGGCTCGGTGTGGTGGTTGCAGTCGTGGAAGCGGCACTCCTCGGCCAGTTCGGCGATGTCTGCGAAGGCCAGGTCCACGCCCTCGCCACCGTAGAGACCGACCTCGCGCAGCCCGGGGGTGTCGATCAGCACGCCACCGCCGGGCAGGGCTATCAGCTCACGGGTGGTCGTGGTGTGGCGGCCCTTCTGGTCGACGGAGCGGGCCTCCTGGACGACCATCACGTCGGTGCCGGCCAGCGCGTTGGTGAGGGTGGACTTGCCGACGCCGGACTGGCCGATCACCACGGTGGTGCCGGGGGCGCAGGCGCGGAGCACGTCGATGCCCTCCCCGGTCTCCGCGCTGACGACCAGCACCGTGACGCCGGGGGCGACCGCCTCCACGTCGGCGCGGATGAAGTCGGCGTCGTCGACCAGGTCGGCCTTGGTGAGGACGACCAGCGGTTCGGCGCCGGACTCCCAGGCCAGGGCGAGGAAGCGCTCGATCCGGCCGAGGTCGGGGTCGGCCGCGAGCGAGGCGGCGATCAGCACGGTGTCCACGTTGGCGGCGAGCACCTGGCCGTCGGAGCGCTTGCCGGCCACCTTGCGGATGATCGCCGTGGAGCGCGGCAGCAGCGCGGTGACGGCGGCCATCGGCTGGGCGTGCAGGTCGACGGCGGCCCAGTCGCCCGTGCACGGGCAGTTGATCATGTCGGCATCGCCCACCGGCCGGGTGTCGAGCCGGACGGTGCGCAGTCCGCCCGTCTCCGGGTCGACCAGGACGGCGTCGCACTGGCCGCGGTCGATCCGGACGATGCGGGCCGGGAGCAACCCGGCCTCGGCGAGCGGCGCGAAGAGCTGGTCGAGTTCGGGCGTCCAGCCGTAGCCGGACAGCGGAGCGTCCCCGACAGCAGCGGACAGCGAGGAAGAGGAAGAAGTAGAGAACGACGGAACGGAGGCAGCGTCGAACAACGCAGTGGCCCTTCGGGAGGAGATGGTCCCGGCGGGCTACGGCTGGCGCGGAAGGCTCAGCCGGCGGCCGGGAAGTGGAGGTGAACGCGAGTGCTGCCCTGGGCAGCTATCGGGGCGACAACGACCACGGGGTTCACCTCCTGCTCTCTACTCCTCGGACGGCCCAACGGCCTCCGAACCGGACGCGACACACGCTAGTGGAACTGCCCTGGGCCGCCAACCCATTTTTGACCTGCGGAAACGCACCGTCAGCGGGCGGGAGGCGCGCCCTCCGCTAGCCGCCGTACCGGTGCTTGAGGTTCGGGTCGTCCAGCCACCAGGGCCGCATCCCGGTCTCGTCATCCTCCGGCAGCCCGGCCGCCCGGGCCTGCGCGGCCGCCGCCTCGAAGCGGGCGTCCAGTTCGGCGTCCACGGCCTTCGTCTCCGCGCGCCCCTGCACGACCATCCGCCGCACCAGCGCGGCGAGGAACGGCAGTCCGACGAAGTCCCCCAGCACCCAGAAGGCGTTGCCGCCCCAGGTCTGGTCCTGCGCCAGGCTCGGCCCCCAGGGCCGTCCGAGGGCCGCGTAGTAGTGCTCGGCGACGAGGTGGCCGCCGTAGATCAGCACGATCCCCAGGCCCGCGTCGAAGATCACCTCGGCGAAGGTGATGAACAGCCCCACCAGGTGCGGGTACTCGCGCCCGACCGGGTCGAGCTGCAGTCGTGGCCAGAAGTACGCCAGGCCGAGCAGCACCAGCGCCAGGTGCAGCACCACGTTGCCCGTCCCGCTGGAGACCGACCACTTGTACCAGGGCGTGAAGTAGAGCAGCCAGGGCGGTGCCATCAGCAGCGCGGTGGAGACCGCGGGGAACATCAGCACCTTGGACGGCCGGCTGCGCAGCACCCGCAGGATCCGTTCGCGCCGGGGCTCCGGCGAGGATTCGACCAGCAGGGAGACCGGTGCGCCGAGGGCCAGCAGCAGCGGGACGACCATGAGCAGCAGCACGACCTGCACGGCGCGGTCGGTGAAGAGGATCCGCTCGTACACGCCGAGGCCGCAGCAGGTGCACCAGGCCCACAGCAGCAGCCCGCCGAGGAAGGCGACGGTGCGGGTGGGCTGCCAGCGTCCGCCGGACCGGTGGACGGTGCGCACCGAGGCGAGGTACCAGCCGCCGAGCAGCAGGGAGAGCGCGGGCACCAGCGGTTCGAAGGTCCAGGAGGTGATCAGGTCGGACCACTGCCAGGGAGGTGGTCCGCCGTACGCAAGCGCCGCGCCGTCCATCCGTCCGCCCATCCTGTCCGCACCCGTCCGTACCGGTCCGCAGCCGCCACAACAGCCACCCGCGGCCGCCGGCAGCGACCCCCAGCCGCCGTCAACCGTCCGCAGCCGGCCGGAAGCGCCCACAGCCGCCGGGCGGTGGCCGCGGCGCCCGGCCATGATGTCCTCCCGCCCGCGGCCGGGCACACGCGGGGCCCGCCTCTATACCCCGTCCTGGACAAAGCTTTGCCGAGCGTGGACAAAGCTTTGCCCGGGCAAAGTTCCGTCCCCACCGGCTCCGACCGCAACCGGCGCGGGCCCCCGGTCGTCTGGCAGGATGCACCGTCGGCGATACCGGCCGCGCGGCTGACAGCAAGGGGACGACAAGAGGTGCGAAGCACTGCACGCGGCGAGGGCCGCCGGCTGGCCGGGCGCCACCGCAACATCGAACTGGGCCTGCTGGCCCTCGCGGTGGCCGTCTGCCTGGCGGGACACATCGACGCCTCGCTCGCGCTGACCGGCTCGCTGCCGCCGGGACTGCTGGTGCACGGCCTGTCCCTCGGGGCGCTGGCCGTGGCGGCGCACCTGGCGGTGCGGCGGTTCGCGCCGTACGCGGACCCGCTGATCCTGCCGCTCGGCGTGTTCCTGACCGGCTTCGGTCTCGTGCTGCTGGACCGCCTCGACTTCAGCTACAAGGCCGCGCACGCCGCCAAGGGCGACTACCAGAAGCTCCCGGCCGCGCCTTCGCAGCTGATGTGGGTGTTCCTGTCGGTGGCGGCGGCGATCGCGCTGATCGTCTTCGTCAAGCACCACCGCTTCTTCCAGCGCTACGTCTACCTGCTGATGGCGGGGGCGCTGATCCTGCTGGCCGCGCCGGTTTTCTCGCCGAGCGACAGCTTCGGCGCCAAGCGCTGGATCCGGCTGTTCGGGCTGTCCTTCGAGCCGGACGAGTTCGTGAAGGTCGCGATCACGATCTTCTTCGCGGGCTACCTGATGGCCGCCCGGGACGCGTTGGCGCTGGCCGGCCGGAAGGTCTGGGGGATGACCCTGCCGCGCGGGCGGCACGCCGGACCGGTGCTGGCGATCTGGGCGGTCAGCCTGCTGGTGCTGATCTTCGAGCGTGACCTGGGCACCTCGCTGATCTTCTTCGGCGTCTTCATCGTGATGCTGTACGTGGCGACCGAGCGCACCAGCTGGGTGGTGCTCGGCCTGCTGATGGCGGTCGGCGGCGCGGGGGTGGTCGGGACCCTGGAGCCGCACGTGCACGGGCGCGTCGAGGCCTGGCTGCACCCGCTGGACTACTACAAGCCGGTCCACGACCCGGCGATCTCCGAGCAGCCCGCCGAGGCGCTGTTCAGCCTCGGCACCGGGCACATGACCGGCACCGGCCTGGGTTCCGGCCGGCCGTGGCTGATCGGCTTCGCGGGCCGCAGCGACTTCATCTTCACCACCATCGGCGAGGAGCTGGGCCTCGCCGGGGTGACGGCGGTGCTGCTGGTCTACGTGCTGCTGATCCAGCGCGGGCTGCGCACCGCGGTCGGTCTGACCGACCCGTTCGGCAAGCTGCTGGCCACCGGCCTGTCGGCGGCGCTGGCACTCCAGGTGTTCGTGGTCGTCGGCGGCGTGAGCGGGCTGGTTCCGCTGACCGGCAAGGCCTTGCCGTTCCTGGCCGCCGGCGGCTCCTCACTGCTGGCGAACTGGCTGATGGTCGCCCTGCTGATCAAGCTCTCCGACTCCTCGGGCCGCACCGCCCTGGAGCCCGCCCCGCCGAGCCCGGAGCCGCTCCCGGCCCAGGCCGGCCCGGCGGGCCGCTCCGGCGCGGCCCCCGACCGGACGGCTCCCCGTCAGGACGCCGACCGGGCTGCCGACCGGGCTGCCGACCAGGCCTCCGGGCCGTCCACGGCCGGCGCCGCTCCGGGCGGCCGCCACGACCCCGGCGCCCCGACCGAGCTGCGCCCCGCGGTCAGCACCCCCGCGGCCAGCACGCCCTCGTTCAGCACCCCCGCGGCCAGCACGCCCCCGTTCAGCACCCCCGCGGCTCCGCAGTCCTCGTACGGCCACTTCCCGGCCGCCGAACGGCCCACCCACGGCTGAACCCGGCGCTCCCGCCCCCGGCAGCCAGCCACGCACCAGGCCGACACCTGACACCACGACACCCGTCCATGAACGCGCGCCGGGCCTCCCCCGATCCACCGGGGAGGCCCGCCGCCGTCCGGCCCGACTGCCGTCCGGCCCAGCCGTCCCCGGCCCCCGCCGGTCGAGCCGCCGCCGCCCCCGGCCCCCGCCGGTCGAGCCCCAGCCCCAGCCGCCCCCGCCCCTACCGCTGCTCCCACGGCGGCTGCGGCGGCCGCGGCGGGTAGCCCGGCGCCGGCCGCTCCGGCGGCGGCCCGGTCGGCCGGTCGCTGTCCGGCGGCGGCGGGGCGGGCCGGTGGTGCGGGCCGCCGCCGCGCGAGGTGAGCCGGCCGCGAAGGTCGTCGGCGGCGAGCACGTCGGCCCAGCGTTCGGGGTACTCGGCGGGTGCGTCGACGTCGTCGACCTCCTCCTCGCCCCACTCCTCCTCGGCGCCCTCGGCCAGGCCCAGTTCGCGGGCGCGCCGGGCCCGCTCGACGGCCCGCCGGGCGGCGACCTCGCGGACCACCGCGGCGGCCGCCTCCTCGTGGGCGCGCTCGTTCTCGGCGCGGGCGTCGGCGGTCTCCAGGGTGGGCCAGCGGCGGTCTATGGCGGCGTTCATGGCGGCGCCGATGAGCACCGCGAGGGCCACCACGAAGATCCACAGCAGCACGGCCACCGGCGCCGCCAGCGAGCCGTACACCGAGGGGCCCTCGACCGAGCTGACCAGGTAGAGCCGCAGGCCGACGCTGCAGAAGACCAGTACCACCAGGGCGACCAGGGCACCGGGGATGTCCTCGCGCCAGGGCGTGGAGACCGGCACGGCCAGGTGGTACAGGGTGGTCAGGGAGACGATCAGCAGCAGGATCGCGACCGGCCAGTAGGCGGCGCCGACGAGCCCGGCGAGGCCCTGCACGGCGTTCTCGACCAGCCCGGGCCCGGCCATCAGCAGCGGCAGCACCAGGGAGGCGATCACCAGGGCGCCGAGGTAGAGGCCCAGCGACATCAGCCGGGTCTTGACGATGCCCCGCTTGCCGTCCAGCCCGTACATCACGGTGATGGTGTCGATGAAGATGTAGAGCGCCCGGGATCCGGACCACAGCGACAGCAGGAAGCCGATCGAGATCAGGTCCGGCCGGGTGTGGTCGAAGACCTGGCTGAGCAGCGGTTTGACGACCTCGTTGACGGACGAGTCCGACAGCACCGTCCCGGAGGCCGAGATGATGTCGTGCTTCAGCCGGTCGATGGTGCCCGCGCCGAGGAACTCGTCGAGGTAGCCGAGGGTGGCGGCCAGGCCGAGCAGCAGCGGCGGGATCGACAGCAGCGTGAAGAACGCCGCCTCCGCGGCGAGGCCGGTGACCCGGTACTCGACGCAGGTGTTGGTGGTGTCCTTCACCAACTCCCACGCGGTGCGGCGCCAGGTGGCTCGTTTGGCCGCGCGCCGGGAGCCCTTGCCCCGGCGCCGGGAGGGCCGCTCGGGGTTCGGTCTGCTGGTATCGCCTGCTGCTTGCACAGGGCTAACGGTATCGGGCCGGGGCGGCCGGGGTTGATCTCCCCGGGGTGCGGGCGTCCGAGCGGGCACCGGGCGGGGAGCGGCGGGAACCGTACGGCGTCCCGAGGGGTGAAACTCCAGCGTCCACCATTCGGACGTTAGTGGACCGCGAGTCCCGCGCCGTGCCAATCTCTTGCCATGTCTAGCGCCGGAACCACCTTGGTAGGTCGACTCCACGTCGATCTCCTCCGCGTGTCCAGCGCCATCTGTCCGGTGATCTGAGCCCACCCCGCCGCACCACCGCACCCGGCGCCGACCCCACCGCCATCCCCCCGCGGAAGCGGATGCGCAGGCGCCCGCCCGGCCCGGTCACTGCTCTCCCGGCCCTGAGAAACCCGCAGGTCACAGCAGCACCGCCCCGTCGAGCACGCCCCGCGACCCACCCGGCGCCAGCGCCACCTGCCCAGAAGGACTTCACCATGGCCACCTCCCCCGAGACCGCCGAGCCCACGGCCGACCGCACCGCCGCGCGCCGCCCCGCCGCGGCTCGCAAGGTCACCCGCCACCGCGGTGAGGGCCAGTGGGGCATGGGCCACTTCACGCCGCTGAACGCCAACGAGCAGTTCAAGAAGGACGACGACGGTCTCAACGTGCGGACACGTATTGAGACGATCTACGCGCACCGCGGCTTCGACTCGATCGACCCGGCCGACCTGCGCGGCCGGATGCGCTGGTGGGGCCTCTACACCCAGCGCAAGGAGGGGATCGACGGCGGCAAGACCGCGATCCTGGAGCCGCACGAGCTGGACGCCGAGTACTTCATGCTCCGCGTGCGCATCGACGGCGGCCGGCTGACCGTCGGCCAGCTGCGGGCGATCTCCGAGGTCTCCGAGCAGTACGCGCGGGGCACCGCCGACCTGACCGACCGCCAGAACATCCAGTACCACTGGATCCGGATCGAGGACGTCCCGGCGATCTGGCGCAAGCTGGAGGCGGTCGGCCTGTCCACCACGGAGGCCTGC
This sequence comes from Kitasatospora sp. NPDC001539, assembly GCF_040298565.1. NCBI lineage: Bacteria > Bacillati > Actinomycetota > Actinomycetes > Kitasatosporales > Streptomycetaceae > Kitasatospora > Kitasatospora sp. NPDC001539. The sequence continues at coordinate 20,911 of NZ_JBEPAK010000043.1, forward strand.
GGCGACACCCCGCGCGTCATCCTCGGCTCCCCGGTGGCCGGCGTCGCCGAGGACGAGATCATCGACGGCACCCCGGCCATCGACGAGATCAACCGGCGCTTCATCGGCAACAAGGAATTCTCCAACCTGCCGCGCAAGTTCAAGAGCGCGATCTCCGGCTCCCCGCAGCTGGACGTGGCGCACGAGATCAACGACGTCGCCTTCGTCGGCGTGGTCCACCCCGAGCACGGGCCCGGCTTCGACCTGTGGGTCGGCGGCGGCCTGTCCACCAACCCGCGGCTGGGCGTGCGCCTCGGCGCCTGGGTCCCGCTGGAGCAGGTGCCCGACGTCTTCGGCGGCGTCATCGGCATCTTCCGCGACTACGGCTACCGGCGCCTGCGCAACCGCGCCCGGCTGAAGTTCCTGCTCGCCGACTGGGGCGCGAAGAAGTTCCGTCAGGTGCTGGAGGACGAGTACCTGGGCCGCAAGCTCGTCGACGGCCCCGCGCCCGCCGAGCCCGCCGCCCGCTGGCGCGACCACGTCGGCGTCCACCGCCAGAAGGACGGCAAGTACTACATCGGCTTCGCGCCCCGCGTCGGCCGGGTCGACGGCAAGCTGCTCGGCCGGATCGCCGACCTCGCCGCCGCCCACGGCAGCGACCGGGTCCGCACCACGGCCGAGCAGAAGATGCTGGTCCTGGACATCGCCGAGGAGCACGTCGAGTCCGTGGTGGCCGGCCTGGAGGCGCTCGACCTGCGCGTCAGCCCCTCGCCGTTCCGCCGCGGCACCATGGCCTGCACCGGCATCGAGTACTGCAAGCTCGCCATCGTCGAGACCAAGGAGCGCGGCCGCACCCTGATCGACGAACTGGAGCAGCGCCTGCCCGACTTCGCCGAGCCGCTGACCATCAACATCAACGGCTGCCCGAACGCCTGCGCCCGCATCCAGGTCGCCGACATCGGCCTCAAGGGCCAGCTGGTCACCGACGAGCAGGGCAACCAGGTCGAGGGCTACCAGGTGCACCTGGGCGGCGCACTCGGGCTGGAGGCCGGCTTCGGCCGCAAGGTCCGCGGCCTCAAGGTCACCAGCGCCGGCCTGCCCGACTACGTCGAGCGCCTGCTGACCCGCTACCAGGCAGACCGCGCCGAGGGCGAGCGCTTCGCCCAGTGGGCGGCCCGGGCGACCGAGGAGCAGCTGTCGTGAGCGCACGCAGCCGACGGGACGAGCAGGGTCGACCGGACGAGCGAAGCGAGGAGAGCGCATGAGTGAGCGGGCCGCGCCGTTCTTCTGCCCCTACTGCGGGGACGAGGATCTGCGCCCCTCCGAGGCCGGGCACGGCGCCTGGGAGTGCCACGGCTGCCGCCGCGCCTTCCAGTTGAAGTTCCTCGGCCTGCTGGCACCGACCCACGGGGGGACCTCCCATGAGCCGCACGACGACTGACCACGAGGAGATCGCCGTCCGGGCCGGCCGCGAGCTGGAGGAGGCCACGCCGCAGGAGATCCTGCGCTGGGCCGCCGACACCTTCGGCCAGCGGTTCTGCGTCACCTCCTCCATGGAGGACGCGGTGGTCGCCCACCTCGCCTCCTCGGTGTTCCCCGGCGTGGACGTGGTGTTCCTGGACACCGGGTACCACTTCCCGGAGACCATCGGCACCCGGGACGCGGTGGCCGCGACCATGCCGGTCAACGTCATCACGCTCACGCCGCTGAAGAGCGTCGCCGAGCAGGACGCCGAGTACGGGCCGCACCTGCACGACCGCGACCCGGACCTGTGCTGCTCGCTGCGCAAGGTCGAGCCGCTGAACCGCGGTCTGGGCGGTTACGACGCCTGGGCCACCGGGCTGCGCCGCGACGAGTCGCCGAGCCGGGCGAACACCCCGGTGGTGGCCTGGGACGCCAAGCGCCGCAAGGTCAAGATCGCCCCGATCGCCCGGTGGACGCAGGAGGACGTGGACGCCTACGTGGCCGCCCACGGAGTGCTGCTCAACCCGCTGCTGTGGGAGGGCTACACCTCGATCGGGTGCTCGCCGCTCTCCTGCACCCGCAAGCCCGCCGAGGGCGAGGACGCCCGGGCCGGCCGCTGGTCCGGCTCCGGCAAGACCGAGTGCGGCATCCACCTCTGACGCCCGCTCACCGACCCATCGTCAACGACCCCGTGAGGAAGAGACCGTGACAGCGAACACCCTGGCCGCCGACGGAGCCGCAGAGGCGGCCCGTGCGGCCGTCCCCTGCGAGCGCGGCGCCACCGTGTGGCTGACCGGGCTGCCGAGTGCGGGCAAGACAACGCTGGCGTTCGCGTTGGCCGAGCGGCTGCGTGCGGAGGGCCACCGGGTCGAGGTCCTGGACGGCGACGAGATCCGCGAGTTCCTCTCCAAGGGCCTCGGCTTCTCCCGCGAGGACCGGCACACCAACGTCACCCGGATCGGCTTCGTCGCCGAGAAGCTCGCCGCCAACGGCGTCAAGGTCCTCGCCCCGGTGATCGCCCCTTTCGCCGACTCCCGCGCCGCCGTGCGCGAGCGGCACGCCGCGGCGGGCACCGAGTTCCTGGAGATCCACGTCGCGACCCCGGTCGAGCTGTGCGCCGAACGCGACGTCAAGGGCCTGTACGCCAAGCAGGCGGCCGGCGAGATCTCCGGTCTCACCGGCGTGGACGACCCGTACGAGGCGCCCGTGGACCCCGAGCTGCGACTGCAGACCCAGGGCCGCGAGGTGGCCGAGAGCGCCGCCGAGCTGCACGCCTTCCTGACCGAGAGGGGCCTGGCATGACCACCGCGACCGACAGTCCCGTCCGCACCGAGGACAACCCTCCCCCAGCCTCCGGCCGGAGGTACCCCCATGCGCTGTCCCACCTGGACGCGCTGGAGGCCGAGTCGGTGCACATCCTCCGCGAGGTCGCGGGGGAGTTCGAGCGTCCGGTGATCCTGTTCTCCGGCGGCAAGGACTCCATCGTCATGCTGCACCTGGCGCTGAAGGCCTTCGCGCCCGCCGCCGTCCCGTTCTCCCTGCTGCACGTCGACACCGGCCACAACTTCCCCGAGGTCATCGCCTACCGCGACCGCGTCGTGGCGCAGCACAACCTGCGCCTGCACGTCGCCCACGTCCAGGACTTCATCGACGACGGCCGGCTGCGCGAGCGCCCGGACGGCACCCGCAACCCGCTGCAGACCGTGCCGCTGCTCGACGCCATCGAGACCAACCGCTTCGACGCCGTGTTCGGCGGCGGCCGCCGCGACGAGGAGAAGGCCCGCGCCAAGGAGCGCGTCTTCTCCCTGCGCGACGAGTTCGGCGCCTGGGACCCGCGCCGCCAGCGCCCCGAACTGTGGTCGCTCTACAACGGCCGCCACGCCCCCGGCGAGCACGTGCGCGTCTTCCCGCTGTCCAACTGGACCGAACTCGACGTCTGGCAGTACATCGAGCGCGAGGGCATCGACCTGCCCGAGATCTACTACGCCCACGAGCGCGACGTCTTCGCCCGCAATGGCATGTGGCTGACCGCCGGCGCCTGGGGCGGCCCCAAGGACACCGAACCCGTCCAGCGGCGCCTGATCCGCTACCGGACCGTCGGCGACATGTCCTGCACCGGCGCCGTCGACTCCGACGCCACCACGATCGAGGCCGTCATCGCCGAGATCGCCGCCAGCCGCCTCACCGAGCGCGGCGCCACCCGCGCCGACGACAAGCTCTCCGAGGCCGCGATGGAAGACCGCAAGCGCGAGGGGTACTTCTAACCATGACCAGCACCACCCGGGCCGACACGATCCACACCGGCACCGCCACCTCGCTCCTGCGCTTCGCCACCGCCGGCTCCGTCGACGACGGCAAGTCCACCCTCGTCGGCCGCCTGCTGCACGACTCCAAGTCCGTGCTCGCCGACCAGCTGGAGGCCGTCGAGCGCGTCTCCCTGGGCCGCGGCCAGGACGCGCCCGACCTCGCCCTGCTCACCGACGGCCTGCGCGCCGAACGCGAACAGGGCATCACCATCGACGTCGCGTACCGCTACTTCGCCACCCCCCGCCGGCGCTTCATCCTCGCCGACACCCCCGGCCACGTGCAGTACACCCGCAACATGGTCACCGGCGCCTCCACCGCCGAACTCGCCGTCGTCCTGGTCGACGCCCGCAACGGCGTGGTCGAGCAGACCCGCCGCCACGCCGCCGTCGCCGCCCTGCTGCGGGTGCCGCACGTCGTCCTCGCCGTCAACAAGATGGACCTCGTCGGCTACGCCGAGCCCGTCTTCGCCGCCATCGCCGCCGAGTTCACCGGCTACGCCGCCTCCCTCGGCATCACCGACGTCCTCGCCGTCCCGATCTCCGCCCTCGCCGGCGACAACGTCGTCGAGCCCTCCGCCCACATGGACTGGTACGCCGGCCCCACTCTCCTGGAGCACCTGGAGACCGTCCCGGTCGGCAGCGACCCGAGCGCCGAGCCCGCCCGCTTCCCCGTCCAGTACGTCATCCGCCCGCAGACCGAGGAACACTCCGACTACCGCGGCTACGCCGGCCAACTCGCCTCCGGCGTCCTGCGCGTCGGCGACCCGGTCACCGTGCTGCCCTCCGGCCACACCACCACCGTCGCCGGCATCGACGTCCTCGGCCGCGCAACGGACATCGCCTGGGCCCCGCAGTCCATCACCGTCCGCCTCGCCGACGACCTCGACATCTCCCGCGGCGACCTCCTCGCCACCGGCCCGGCCCCCACCCCCACCAAAGACATCCAAGCCACCGTCAGCCACCTCAACGAGCGGCCGCTGCGCGCCGGCGACAAGGTGCTGCTCAAGCACACCACCCGCACGGTGCGCGCGCTGGTCAAGGAGATCTCCTACCGGATCGACATCGACACGCTCGAACGGCGCAGCGGCGACCAGGGGTTGAACGTCAACGACATCGGCCACGTGATCCTGCGCACCGCCGAGCCGCTGGCCCTCGACAGCTACACCGACAACCGCCGCACCGGCTCGTTCCTGCTGATCGACCCGGCCGACGGCACCACCCTCACCGCCGGCATGACCGGCGAGGCCTTCGCGGCCGTACGAACCGACGAGGCACCCGACGCACCCGACGAGGAGGACTGGGTCTGATGCCCAGCGAGGCGTTCTCGGGCATGGACAAGGAAGGCGGCCGCATCGGCAGCGGCGTCCTCGGCAGCGGCCAGGGCGGCCTGACCCGATGTGCGGGCCGACAGGGCTGAGAACGCCCTGTCACCGGGCTGTCTTCCCCCACAGCCGCCCGGCTTGCCCCGGCACCCGCTGCCGCGCGCACCACCTTCCGACCGTCCACCCGGGAACCGCCTCCTGACGGTTCCGTCCACGAACAGGACTCGCCATGGCACCGCACCCGTCCTCCCATCCGCACGTCCGCCCCAACGCCGGCCGGATCAGACGCTCCGCGGCGGCCGCCGCGGCCGGACTGACCGCCGTGGCGCTGCTGTCGGCGTGCGGCTACGGCTCCAAGGCCGACGACAAGTCCTCCGACACCAAGGCCGACGCCGCCGCCACCGCCGGCGGCTCGGGCGCGAAGCTCTCCGCCGACACCGTGAAGATCGGCTACTTCGCCAACCTGACCCACGGCACCCCCCTGGTCGGCCTCCAGGAGGGCATCTTCCAGAAGGAGTTGGGCGCCACCCAGGTCAAGACCCAGGTCTTCAACGCCGGTCCGGCCGAGATCGAGGCGCTCAACGCCGGGTCCATCGACATCGGCTGGATCGGCCCCTCCCCCGCGATCAACGGCTACACCAAGTCCGACGGCAAGTCGCTGAAGATCATCGCCGGTTCGGCCTCCGGCGGGGTCAAGCTGGTCGTCAACCCCGAGAAGATCTCCTCCCTGGACGACCTCAAGGGCAAGAAGATCGCCACCCCCCAGCTCGGCAACACCCAGGACGTGGCGCTGCTCAACTACCTGGCGGGCAAGGGCTACAAGGTCGACGCGGCCTCCGGCGCGGGCGACGTCTCGGTGGTGCGCACCGACAACAAGGTCACCCCCGACGCCTACAAGTCCGGCTCCATCGACGGCGCGTGGGTGCCCGAGCCGACCGCCTCCAAGCTGGTCACCCTCGGCGCGAAGGTCCTGCTCAACGAGAAGGACGTCTGGCCGGACAAGAAGTTCGTGATCACCAACATCATCGTCTCGCAGAAGTTCCTCAAGGAGCACCCGGACGTGGTGGAGGCCGTGCTGCGCGGCTCGGTGAAGACCAACGCCTTCATCAAGGCCAGCCCGGACAAGGCCAAGGCCGACGCCAACGAGGCGATCAAGAAGGAGGCCGGCAACGCCCTGGAGCCGGCGGTGCTCGACCCCGCCTGGGCCGACATCGACTTCCTGGACGACCCGCTGGCGAACACCCTGCAGGCCGAGGCCGACCACGCCGTGACCGCCGGGCTCCTCAAGAAGCCCAACCTGAACGGCATCTACGACCTCACCCTGCTGAACAAGGTCCTCGCGGCCCAGGGCCGGCCCGCCGTGGCGGACGCCGGACTCGGCACCAAGTAGCGCCGCCCCTCCAGTTCCGCGGTCCGGCCCCCGCCCGTCCGGTCGATCCCCGATCGATGCCCACCGGGACGGGCGGGGCCGGGCCCCGGCCCCGCTCCGCAGACCCCTCCCTCCTCGCCCGCCGACCGGCGGGAGGGACCATGACCACTCACGCAGGAGGTGCCCGGATGACCCCGGCACTGACCACCGAGGCCGACACCGCCGCCGTCGACGCCCGCGACGGCGCGCCCGCCGTCCGCATCTCGCACGTGCACAAGTCCTTCGGCCGTCCGGGCGCGCAGACCCATGTCCTGGACGACATCACCCTCGACGTCGCGCCCGGCGAGTTCGTCACCCTGCTGGGCGCCTCCGGCTGCGGCAAGTCCACCCTGCTCAACCTGGTCGCCGGCCTGGACGAGCCCAGCCGCGGCACCATCGAGGTGCCCGGCGGCCGGCCCGCGCTGATGTTCCAGGAGCACGCGCTGTTCCCGTGGCTGACCGCCGGCCGGAACATCGAGCTGGCCCTCAAACTGGCCGGGGTCCCCCGCCCCGAGCGCCGCGCCGAGGCCGAGCGCCTCCTCGAACTGGTCCGCCTGAACGGCTCGTACGGCAAGCGGGTGCACGAGCTGTCCGGTGGCATGCGCCAGCGCGTGGCGATGGCCCGGGCGCTCGCGCAGGGCAGCAGGGTGCTGCTGATGGACGAGCCGTTCGCCGCGCTCGACGCCATCACCCGGGACGTGCTCCACGACGAGATCACCCGGATCTGGTCCGAGCGGCAGCTGTCCGTCCTGTTCGTCACCCACAACGTGCGCGAGGCGGTGCGCCTGGCCCAGCGCGTCGTGCTGCTCTCCTCCCGCCCCGGCCGGGTCGCCCGCGAGTGGCGGATCGACCTGCCGCAGCCGCGCCGCATCGAGTCCGCCGGCGTCGCCGACCTGTCCATCGAGATCACCGAAGAACTGCGTGGGGAGATCCGTCGCCATGTCCAGCACTGACACCACGCTCGCCCACCGCGCCGACGGCACGGCCGACCACGGCCCCGACCAGGGCCCCGCCGGCGACACCGCCGACGTCGGCGCCGGCCTGGACGCCCTCGACGCGGTCTCCGCGCAGCGCAGTTCGCTCGGCGAGGTGCTCCGCGGCAAGGCCCTGCCGCCGCTGATCGGCGTGCTGGTGGTGCTGGCGCTGTGGCAGGGCGCCTACAGCCTGCACCTCACCTCCTCCTACAAGTTGCCCAGCCCGGCGGACGTGTGGCACTCCGCGCAGGACCTCTGGTACCAGGGCACGCTGTTCTCGATCATCTGGACCAGCGTGTGGCGCGGCCTGTCCGGCTTCCTGCTCGCCGTCGCCATCGGCACCCCGATCGGCCTGGTCGTCGCCCGCGTCCGGCCGGTTCGCACCGCGATCGGCCCGGTGCTCCAGGGCCTGCAGTCGCTGCCCTCGGTCGCCTGGGTGCCGGCCGCGGTGATCTGGCTCGGCATCAACGACTCGATGATGTACGCGGTGATCCTGCTCGGCGCCGTCCCGTCCATCGCCAACGGGCTGGTCGCCGGCATCGACCAGGTGCCGCCGCTGTTCCTGCGTGCCGGGCGCACCATCGGCGCCACCGGCCTGTCCGGCGCCCGGCACGTGCTGATCCCGGCCGCGCTGCCCGGCTACCTGGCCGGGCTCAAGCAGGGCTGGGCGTTCTCGTGGCGTTCGCTGATGGCCGCCGAACTGGTCGCCTCCTCCCCCGACCTCGGCCGGGGCCTGGGCCGGTTCCTGGAGGACCAGCGCGAGTTCTCCGACATGTCCGGGGTGCTGCTCGGCATCATCCTCATCCTGTTCGTGGGCATCGCCATCGAACTGCTGGTGTTCACGCCGGTCGAGCGCCGGGTGCTGCGCAACCGCGGCCTGCTGGCCGCCGCCAAGTGAGGCTCCGCCGATGACCGCCCTGCTCCTGATCGCCCACGGCAGCCGCGACCCGCGCCACGCCGCGACGGTGGCCGCCCTGGTGCGGCAGGTGCAGGCGCAGCGGCCCGGCCTGGAGGTCGCCACCGCCTACCTGGACCACTGCGCGCCGCGGATCCCCCAGGTGGTGGGGCGGCTGAGCGACGCGGTGGCCGTCCCGTTGCTGCTCAACCGGGCGTTCCACGCCAAGCACGACATCCCCGCCGCGCTGCGGGCCGCCGGGGCGGGGCTGCCGGTCGCGGACGTGCTGGGTCCGTCGCCACTGCTGCTCGCCGCGCTGGAGCGCCGCCTCGCCGAGGCGGGGCTCGACGTCGCCTCCGCCGCGGTTCGGGCCGGTACCGGTGTGGTGCTGGCCGCCGCGGGCTCCTCCGATCCGGCGGCCGACGCCGCCACCCGCGCCGTCGCCGCCGAGTGGCGCCGCACCCGGGGCTGGGCCGCCGTCGAGGTCGCCTACGCCTCGGCGGGCGGGCCGCGGGTGCCCGAGGCGCTCGCCGCCGTGCGTGCGGCGGGCGCCGCCCGCACGGCGGTCGCCCCGTACCTGCTGGCCCCGGGCCTGCTGCCGGACCGCATCGCGGCCGCGGCGGCGGGGGCGGACCCGGTGGCGGACACCGTGGCGGACACCCTGGGGCCGGCTCCGGAGCTGGCGGCCCTGCTGCTGGAGCGCTACGACCAGGCCCGCCGGGCCGCGCGGTCGGCCCCGGCGCTCACCGCCTGAGGAGCGGCGCCCGCGTCCTCGATCGGCACCGGCTTCGGCAGCCGCAGCGAGGTGGTGAAGGCGGCCCGGCCGCCGGAGGGCCCGTGAGGACGGGTGAGCACGGCGTCCTCGACCTCTCCCGGGGCCACGCCGTGCCGGGCGATCTGCTCCTGCTGACGAGCGGCGGCGCAGGGACGGTGCGTGGGAACGATGACGGTGCGCGGGAGCGTCGACGGCGCGCCCAGCCCGGGGCTGGACGCGCCGTGCGGGCGCTGCCGGCTGGTCGATCAGATCCGGCGCAGGGTGAAGGCGTCCGCCGGGTGGCCCGCGAGGGCGTCGGCGAGCCCGCCGGAGAGCAGGTAGAGACTGCCGGCCGGCCCGGCGACGGGAGCGGTGGGGGCGGCGTCCGCGGAGGGGCGGACGGCGGTGAGGCGGGCGGTGCGCCACTGGTCGTCGGAGCGCAGTTCGACCTCGGCGTCGCGGCCGGCGCCCAGGAGGTTGTTGGTGACGCCGGCGATGGAGCCGTCGGGGCGACCGAGCAGCCCGTCCAGGTGCAGCAGGGAGGAGCCGCCGGCCACCTCGACGCGCCGCACGGCGGCCGGGTCAGCCAGCGGGACGTTCCACAGCGTGCCGTCGTCCCACTTGCCGATGATCAGACGACCCGCGCGGTGGACGATGCCGTTGAGGCCGTACGACCCGGGGGCGGGGGCCAGGCGCGGGTCGCGCAGCAGGACGGCGGCGGTCCCGTCGGGCGCCACCCGGTAGACAACGGGGGCGAAGGAGTCGGTGACGTACGCGGTGCCGTCGGGGCCGACCGCGATGTCGTTGGCCAGGTGGCTGCCGCCGTCGCCGGCGACGGCGGCGAGGTCGGTGTAGAAGAGGCGGCGGCCGGTGTCCAGGTCGTAGGCCCCGATCCCGGCGATCTTCCCCAGCGTCGCGGCGCTGCTGCGCTCGCCGACGCCGTTGTCGAGGTCGGTGACCAGGACGCGGCGGTGCACGGGGTCGATCCGCAGTCCGGCGATCTCGGTCAGCGCCGGGTCCTGCACCAGGGTGCGCACGCTGCCGTCGAGGCCGACGGCGGAGACGGTGCCGTGGCGCAGCGAGCCCAGCAGGAAGCGGTGGTGGGAGGCGTCCCAGACGCCCGACTCGGGCACCAGGGTGGGCGCGTGGCCGGTGACCACGGCCGGGGCCGGGTGGTGGGAGGCCGCGGCGGCCGGGAGCGTTCCGGCGGTGCCGAGCAGGGCGGCGGCCGCGAGGGCGACCAGGGTGCGGCGGGCAGCGGTGTTCTGACGGTTCATCACGGTTTCCTCGCGCAGCGGGTGCGGTGTCGTGATCAAGGTTCACCCGAGCGCCGCCGGCGCGGCAGTGCGTGGCGATACTGGTAGTTCGACCACCAGGAAGGGCGGGGGACATGAACGAGGCGGAGGAGCGTCGCGCGGAGCTGTCGGGCTTCCTGCGCACCCGGCGGGCCCGGCTGACGCCGCAGGACGTGGGGCTGGCCCCGGGGGTGCGGCGGCGCACACCGGGGCTGCGGCGGGAGGAGCTGGCGCTGCTCGCCGGGGTGGGGGTGACCTGGTACACGTGGCTGGAGCAGGGGCGGGACATCCATCCGTCCCCGGAGGTGCTGGCGAGCCTGGCGCGGACGCTGCGGCTGGACCGGGCGGAGACGGCGTACCTGTTCCGCCTGGCGAGCGGCCGTCCGCTGGACGGCGAGGTGAGCGGCGCGGCGGAGGTTCCGGCGGCGCTGCTGCGGCTGATGCACGCGCAGTGGCCGTCGCCGGCCTGGGTGATGGACGCCAACTGGGACGTGCGGGCGTGGAATCCGGGCGCGGACGCGCTGTTCGGGCTGTCCGGGCGGCCGTCGGAGGAGTGCAACCTGGCCTGGGTGGTGTTCGGCAACGCGGTGCACCGGGGCCGGGTGGAGGACTGGGAGGTGCACGCCCGCCGCTTCCTGGCGCAGCTGCGCTCCGCCTACGCCGAGCGCGGCGGGGAGGCGACGGCCGTGGGCCGCCGGCTGGGCCGGATGATCCAGCAGGTGCGCGACGAGCACCCGGAGGCGGACCGCTGGCTGGACGAGCACCAGGTCGCGGAGCGCGCGGGTACGGAGAAGGTGCTGCGGCACGAGGAGTTGGGCGAGCTGCGGATCGACCAGCACGTGCTGCTGGCGGCTGAGGGGCTGCAGCTGATCGTGATGGCGCCGCAGGACGCGGAGACGGCGGAGCGGCTGCGCCGGCTGGCTCCGACGGCCGCTTCCGTGTAGGGCGGGGCGGCCGGGCCGTTCAGCGCAACGGCACCGGGCCGCATGGCGGTTCAGCGAGTCGGCGGCGGGCCGTCGGGCCGTCCGGTCGAAAAGCGGAACGGGCTCCGCGCCGCTCCCCGTGGGGAGGAGCGCGGAGCCCGTTCACCGGGACTCGGCGGACCGTCAGTCGAACTTGCGGCGCTGGCGGCCGGTGCCGTAGTTGGCGCCGGACTTGGAGCCGCTGCCGGGCTTGGGCCGGCCCGAGGAGCGTCCGATGAAGCCGGCGGCCTGGGGCCGCTCACCCTGGGCGGCCGCGCCGAGGCGCTGCTTGGGGCGGGGGCGGCGGGGGTTGCCGTTCATGTCGACGTCGGTCGGCAGCCCGGAGCGCTTGGCGGGGCGGCGGCGGGCGGCGGCGGGCTTGCCGTCGGCCGGCTTCTCGACCGCCTGGGCGGCCGGGACGGGCGGGGCGACCGGGACGCCGCTGGGGGTGCGGGCGCCGGTGATCCGGGCCAGGTCGGCGTCGCCGGGGCGGATCTTGGTGATGGTCGGGCGGATCCCGGCGACCGTCATCAGCCGGTTGACCTCGCGGCGCTGCTCGGGCAGCACGAGGGTGACGACCGTGCCGGACTCGCCGGCCCGGGCGGTGCGGCCGCCGCGGTGCAGGTAGTCCTTGTGGTCGATCGGCGGGTCGACGTTGACGACCAGGTCGAGGCCGTCGATGTGGATGCCGCGGGCGGCGACGTTGGTGGCGATCAGCGCGGTGACCTCGCCCTCGCGGAACTGGTCGAGCACGCGGTTGCGCTGCGGCTGGGACTTGCCGCCGTGCAGGGCGGCGGCCTGGACGCCGGTCGCGCGCAGCTGCTTGGCCAGCCGGTCGGCGCCGTGCTTGGTGTGCACGAACATGATCACGCGCCCGTCGCGGGAGGCGATGTGGGCGGTGGCGGAGGCCTTGTCGGTGGGCTCCAGCTGCAGGACGTGGTGGTCCATGGTGGTGACCGCGCCGGCCGACGGGTCGACCGAGTGGGTGACCGGGTCGTTCAGGAAGCGCTTGACCAGCCGGTCGACGTTGCGGTCCAGGGTGGCGGAGAACAGCATCCGCTGACCGTTCTCGGCGACCTGCTCCAGCAGCTTGCTGACCTGCGGCAGGAAGCCCATGTCGGCCATCTGGTCGGCCTCGTCCAGGACGGTGATGGCGACGTCGGACAGGTTGACGTCACCGCGCCCGATCAGGTCGTCCAGCCGGCCCGGGGTGGCGACCAGGACCTCGGTGCCGCGGCGCACCGCGTTGGCCTGGCGGCTGATGCCCATGCCGCCGACCACGGTGGTGATCCGCAGGTTGACGGCGGTGGCGTAGGGGGTGAGCGCCTCGGTGACCTGCTGGGCGAGCTCGCGGGTGGGCACCAGGACGAGCGCCAGCGGGTGCCGGGCGTCGGCGCGGCGGCCGGCGGTGCGGGCGAGCAGCGGCAGGCCGAAGGCGAGGGTCTTGCCGGAGCCGGTGCGGCCGCGGCCGAGCACGTCGCGGCCGGCGAGCGAGTCGGGCAGCGTGGCGCCCTGGATCGGGAACGGCTCGGTGACGCCCTCGCGGGTGAGCGCGCTGAGGATCGCCTTGGGGAGGTCGAGTTCGGCGAAGGTGGCCGCCGGGGGCCGGGCCGGGGTGCCCTCGACGACGGTGAAGTCGGCGGGCTCGGCGGCGGTGCGGGTCGTCTTGGGGGCGCCGACGCGGTTGCGCGGCTTGCGGGGGCGGTCGGCGCCCTCACCGCTGCGGCGCGGACGGTCGGTGCGGCGGGCCTGGTCGGCCGGGCGGTGCTGGTCGCCGTTGCGGGCGCCACGGTCGCGGGGCGTGCGGGCAGGGGTGGTCACGGGGTCTCCGTCGGTCGGTCGGCAGCCCGCGGTGCGGGCTGGTCGGCCGTCGGAAGGAAGTGCGCCGCCCCGGCCGTTCGGCGGCATGAACGAGGGCCCGCACCGGCTCGCGGTGCGGGCCCCCGCTTCACGAGATCACAGGATCGCGCGTCAGCGTGGTGGCTGACGTCAGCCGATGACCTGGATGTTCTCGCCCTGCGGGCCCTTCTGGCCCTGGGTGACGTCGAACTCCACGCGCTGGCCCTCGACGAGCTCGCGGAAGCCCTGAGCCTGGATGTTCGAGTAGTGGGCGAACACGTCCGGGCCGCCGCCGTCCTGCTCGATGAAGCCGAAGCCCTTTTCGCTGTTGAACCACTTCACGGTGCCGGTAGCCATAACCGTCTCCTTCTTTTGGGGCATCGGGGATTCACACCTCGTGAATCCCCAAGTAGCCGCGATCCCCATCCGGAGAGTGAAACACCGGACAAAACAAATGCGCCTGTTGGTTGGGACCAGCAGGCGCACACAAGCGTTCATGGGAACCAAAACTGCAACTGACTCGACTGTAGCACGGTGGCACCGCGATTGACCGGGGACTTTCTGCGGAGCAGATCACGTTTGCCGCCCCCGGAAAGCGGGGAGCGGCGCCCCCCCCGGGGGGGGGGCCCCCCGGGGGGCCCACCGCCCGGGGGGAGCCCGGCCGGGCGGCGCCCGCGGGGGCGCCCCCGCCCGC
>NZ_JBEPAK010000044.1:0-34762 GCF_040298565.1 Kitasatospora sp. NPDC001539
GCGGGCCCTCCGCCGTGTCCCGGCGTCCGCTACTGGGCGCCGGAGGTGGCCGAGAGCAGCTGCTCCAGCTCCTCCTCGCGCTCCTGCGCGGCGACGAAGAGCAGCTCGTCGCCGCCCTCCAGGGTGTCGTCCTTGCTCGGCACCAGCACCCGGCCCTCGCGGATGATCGTCACCAGGGCGGTGTCCGGCGGCCAGATCACGTCGCCGACCCGGGTGCCGACCAGCTCGGTGTCGGCGGCGAGGGTCAGCTCGACCAGGTTGGCGTTGCCCTGGCTGAAGCGCATCAGCCGGACCAGGTCGCCGACGCTGACCGCCTCCTCGACCAGGGCCGACATCAGGCGGGGGGTGGAGACGGCGACGTCCACGCCCCACGACTCGTTGAAGAGCCACTCGTTCTTGGGGTTGTTCACCCGGGCGACCACCCGTGGCACCGCGTACTCGGTCTTGGCGAGCAGCGAGACGACCAGGTTGACCTTGTCGTCCCCGGTCGCGGCGATCACCACGTGGCAGCGCTGCAGGGCGGCCTCGTCCAGCGAGGTGATCTCGCAGGCGTCGGCCAGCAGCCACTCCGCCATCGGCACCCGCTCCACCGAGATGGAGTTCGGGTTCTTGTCTATCAGCAGGACCTCGTGGCCGTTCTCCAGCAGCTCGCCCGCGATCGAGCGGCCCACGGCACCGGCCCCGGCAATGGCGACCCGCATCAGTGACCCTCCTCCTTCGGACCCTGCGCGAACGCGGCCTCGACGGCCGTCAGGTCCGCCCGGCGCACCATCACGTGCACCAGGTCGCCCTCCTGCACCACCATCTGCGGCGAGGGCAGCACGCCCTCGCCGAGCCGGGTGACGAACGCCACCCGGGCGCCGGAGGTCTCCTCCAGCCGGCCGATCCGCTGGCCGACCCAGTCCGGGTGGTACGCGACCTCGGCCAGTTGCACGCTGCCGCTCGGGTCCTGCCACAGCGGCTCGGCACCGCTCGGCAGCAGCCGGCGCAGCATCTGGTCAGCGGTCCAGCGGACCGTCGCCACGGTGGGGATGCCCAGGCGCTGGTACACCTCGGCGCGGCGGGGGTCGTAGATCCGGGCCGCGACGTTCTCGACGCCGAAGGTCTCCCGGGCCACGCGGGCGGCGATGATGTTGGAGTTGTCGCCGCTGGAGACGGCGGCGAAGGCGCCGGCCTCCTCGATGCCCGCCTCGCGCAGGGTGTCCTGGTCGAAACCGACCCCGGTCACCCGGCGCCCCTTGAATCCGGCGCCCAGCCGGCGGAAGGCCGTCGGGTCCTGGTCGACGACGGCGACCGAGTGGCCCTGTTTCTCCAGCGCTCTGGCGAGGGCCGAGCCCACGCGGCCGCAGCCCATGATGACGATGTGCACCGGCGCTACCTCACCCGTCCCGTAGGGCTCTTGACCTGCGCAAACACCGTTCATCTCCCTTTCCCGCCCGGGTCGCCGGGACGAGCTTGCTCGTGGGGGCGTCGGCTGGACACTGCTCGACAATGCGAGTGTTGCCCGTCGACTCGTATCCGACACGCTAGCCGGTCCACAGAACGCAGTCGCGACGAAGGGGGGGACAAACGGCAGAGGCCCGTCCGGGAAGCCCCTACGATTCCTTAACGTGCCTATGCCGAAAGACCTTCCGAAACGCATCCTGATCGGGCGCGCGCTCCGCAGCGACAAGCTCGGGGAAACGCTTCTCCCCAAGCGGATCGCGCTGCCCGTCTTCGCCTCGGACGCGCTCTCCTCGGTCGCGTACGCCCCCGAGGAGATCCTGCTCACCCTGTCCGTCGCGGGGGCGTCGGCGATCCACTTCTCCTGGCTGATCGGCCTCGTCGTGGCGGTCGTGATGCTCGCCGTGGTCGCCTCGTACCGGCAGAACGTGCACGCGTACCCGAGCGGGGGCGGCGACTACGAGGTCGCGACCGTCAACCACGGGCCGGCCGCCGGCCTGGTGGTCGCGGCCGCCCTCATGGTCGACTACGTGCTGACCGTGGCCGTGTCCACCACCTCGGGCGTCGCCAACGTCGTCTCCGCCGTCCCGGCGCTGCGCGGACACGAGATGATCGTGTCGATCATCGTCGTCGTGCTCCTGATGGGCATGAACCTGCGCGGTGTGCGCGAGTCCGGCAGCGCCTTCGCTGTCCCCACCTACGCCTTCATGATCGGCGTGGTCGGGATGGTCGGCTACGGCGTGCTCCGGCACTTCGCCCTCGGCCAGGACATGCCCGCCGAGAGCTCCGGCTTCCACCTCGCCGCCACCCCGGGCAACGACTCGCTGGCCGGGTTCGCGATGGTGTTCCTGCTGCTGAAGTCCTTCTCGTCCGGCTGCGCCGCGCTCACCGGGGTCGAGGCGATCTCCAACGGCGTGCCGGCCTTCCGCAAGCCGAAGAGCAAGAACGCGGCCACCACCCTGCTGATGATGGCGTCCATCGCCGTGGTGATGTTCATGGGCATCATCTGGCTGGCCCGGCTGACCGGCGTGCAGATGGCCGAGAACCCGGCCGAACAGCTCGTCGGAGCCTCGCCCGACTACCACCAGAAGACCGCGCTGGCCCAGATCAGCGAGGCCGTGTTCAGCAACTTCACGCCCGGCTTCTACTTCGTCGCCGCCGTCACCGGCCTGATCCTGGTGCTGGCCGCCAACACCGCCTTCAACGGCTTCCCGGTGCTCGGCTCGATCCTCGCCCAGGACCGCTACCTGCCGCGCCAGCTGCACACCCGCGGTGACCGGCTGGCCTTCTCCAACGGCATCATCCTGCTGGCGATCGCCGCGATCCTGCTGATCATCGCGTTCGACGCGGACCCGAACCGGCTGATCCAGCTCTACATCGTGGGCGTCTTCGTCTCCTTCAACATGAGCCAGTCCGGCATGATCCGGCACTGGACCCGCCTGCTGCGCACCGAGACCGACCCCGCCAAGCGCCGGCACATGCAGCGCAGCCGGGCGATCAACGGCTTCGGCCTGGTGATGACCATGGCGGTGCTGATCGTCGTGCTGGTCACCAAGATCGGCCACGCCTGGATCGCGATCGCCGCGATGGTCGTGCTGTTCGTGATGATGAAGGGGATCCGCCGCCACTACGACCGGGTCTCCGAGGAGCTCACCGCCTCCGTCGAGGCGGACGACGTGGTGCCGCCCACCCGGGTCCACGCGATCGTGCTGGTCTCCAAGCTGCACAAGCCGGCGCTGCGGGCCCTCGCCTACGCCAGGCTGGCCCACGCCCACACCCTGGAGGCGGTCAGCGTCAACGTCGACCCGGCGGACACGGCGGCGCTGCGGCAGGAGTGGGACGAGCGCGGCATCGAGGTGCCGCTCAAGGTGCTGGACTCCCCGTACCGCGAGATCACCGGGCCGGTCCTGGACTACGTGAAGAACCTGCGGCGCAGCAGCCCGCGCGACGTGGTCGCGGTCTACATCCCCGAGTACGTGGTCGGCCACTGGTACGAGCACCTGCTGCACAACCAGAGCGCGCTGCGGCTCAAGGGGCGGCTGCTGTTCAAGCCCGGGGTGATGGTGACCTCGGTGCCCTGGCAGCTGGAATCGTCGGAGCGGCGCAAGGCGCAGAAGGCCTGGTCGCCGCCGGGGGCCGTCCGCCGAGGCGATCCCCGGGCGCCGAAGGCCGTAAAGTCGAAGGATTCCGACCGCACCGGTGCGACCGCCGGTAGCACCTCCGACCGCAGCAAGGAATCCTCCCAGTGACCCGCAACACTCCGCCCCGCTCCTCGGGCTCCTCCGGCGCCTCCGGCAAGGGCGGCGCCCGTCGGGGCGGCTCCCAGCCCGGGCAGGTCTCCCGGCCGCGCTGGGGCCGGCCGAACCGTCCGGAGGCCACCGACCGGGACGGCCTCACGGCACGCACCGCGCCGGTCGTGCCGGGGGAGTCCCGCCCGGACGCCCCGGCCGGGCGGCCCGCCCGTGCCGAGAAGGGCGCTCGTGCCGAGAAGGGTGCCCGTGCGGAGAAGCCCGCCCGCGCCGAGCGGGGGGCCGGGGCCGGGAAGGGCGCCCGCGCCGACGTGAGCGGCGGTGCCGGGGCGGGCCGGAAGGCGCCGCGCAAGGACGCGGTGCGGCCGCCGAAGGCGCTGCGCACGGCCGCTGCGCGGACGCCGCGCCAGGAGAAGCCGTCCGGGGATCCGCTGGTCGGGCAGCGCTACGAGGTCGAGGTCGGCCCGGTCGCGCACGGCGGCGGGCACTGCGTGGCCCGGCACGAGGGGCGGGTGCTGTTCGTCCGGCACACGCTGCCCGGCGAGAAGGTCGTCGCGCTGGTGACCGAGGGCACCACCACCTCGCGGTTCCTGCGGGCCGACGCGGTGGAGGTGCTGGAGCCCGCCAAGGAGCGGATCGAGGCGCCCTGCCCGTTCGCCGGGCCGGGCAAGTGCGGCGGCTGTGACTGGCAGCACGTGACCCCGGGCGGCCAGCGCAAGCTCAAGGCGGCGGTGCTGACCGAGCAGCTGGCGAAGCTGGCCGGACTCACCCCGGCCGAGGCGGGCTGGGACGGCAGCGTCGAGCCGGTCGGCGGCAAGCTGCCGGCCGGACAGGTGCCCGCCTGGCGCACCCGGGTCCAGTACGCCGTGGACGCGGAGACCGGCAAGGTCGGCCTGCGCAAGCACCGCTCCCACGAGGTGCAGCCGGTGGACCGCTGCCTGATCGCCGCGGAGGGCGTCAGCGAGCTGGGCATCGAGTCCCGCGACTGGCCCGGCGTCGCCACCGTGGAGGCGGTCGCCGCGACCGGCTCCTCGGACCGCCAGATCGTGCTGACCCCGCGTCCCGGAGCCCAGCTGCCGCTGGTCGAGCTGGACAAGCCGGTGTCGATCGCCCGGATCGACGACCAGGGCGACGTCCACCGGGTGCACGGGCGCACCTTCGTGCGCGAGCGGGCCGCCGGGCGCACCTGGCGGGTCAGCAACGGCGGCTTCTGGCAGATCCACCCGGAGGCGCCGGAGACGCTGGTCGACGCGGTGCTGGACGGGCTGGACCCGCAGTGGGGCGAGAACGCGCTCGACCTGTACTGCGGCGTCGGCCTGTTCGCGGGCGCGCTGGCCGACCGGGTCGGCGAGGACGGCGCGGTGCTCGGCATCGAGTCCGCCAAGCAGGCCGTGGCCGACGCCCGGCACAACCTGGCCGCGCTGGACAACGTGCGGATCGAGTGCGACCGGGTCGAGACGCTGCTGCCGCGCACCGGCATCACCGCCACCGACCTGATCGTCCTCGACCCGCCCCGCTCGGGCGCCGGCCGGGAGACGGTCGCGCACCTGGTGGGCCTGGAGGCGCGCCGGATCGCGTACGTGGCCTGCGACCCGGCGGCGCTCGCCCGGGACCTCGGGTTCTTCCGCGAAGGCGGCTACCGGCCGGTGTCGCTGCGGGCCTTCGACCTGTTCCCGATGACCCACCACTTCGAGTGCGTGGCGATCCTGGAGCCCGTCGGGGAGTGACCCCGACACCGAGGAGGCGGCACCCGTACCGGACGGGGGCCGCCTCCTCGGCGTTCCGGCGTGCGGTCAGCCGTTCTGCTCCTCCTCGTCGGCGCTGTGCGGAAGGTCGATGCCGTGCTGGGCGGCGAGCCGCAGGAGCGCGGCGATCCGGCCCTCGTACGCCTGGACGCCGTCGGCGTCCCCTTCGGCCCGGGCCGCCGCGAGGTCCCGCCGGGCCTGGGCGAGCTGCTCGCGCAGCTCCTGGTCGAACATGGCTGTCATTGCCGGCCTCCACACCGGTCGGTGCCGCTCGGGGAACGCTCAGGAGAGTTCAGAGTCCCGGATGGTGGGGGACTCTTCAAGTCTCGCTCGCCCTGGTGGGGTGGGGTCGTGGCGGGGCGGGTATGGGAGCTGAGGTCGTGCCCGGTGGGGCCGGCGGGGCTTGCGGGTGGTTCGAGGGGTTTCGGGACGGGTCGGGGCGGCGCGGGTGGTTCCGCGGTGGTTCCGGCAGCTCCGGCGGCTCCGGTGGTTCTGGCGGTCCTGGTCCTGGCGGTTCTGTGGCGGCCCGGGTGGCGGTCCGGACGGCGCTTCGGATGACGGCCCGGCTGACGGGAGGTGGCGCGGGGGCGTGCGGCAGGTGTGCGGGCGGTGTGCGGCGGAGGGTGTGCGCCCTTGTTGTGCTAGCACTTCGGCGCTAGCTTGAAGGGCATGGGCAAGAAGCAGCTGAACGTCCGGGTGGACGCCACGACCGCGGAGATGGCCCGGGAACGGGCGGAACAACAGGGGATCAGCATGAACCAGTACATCGAGCGCCTGGTCCAGCAGGACATGGGTGAGTCGGGGCGGGCCTTCGTCGACGCGGCCGCCCAGTTCATGAAGGAGTACGAGACGGCGTTCCTCGCCGAGTTCGGGGAGCCGGGCGAGTTCCAGGACGTGCGCCGTTGAACCTGGAGGTCGACCTCTCGTGGCTGCTCATGACCGCCGAGCAGTACACGCCCGGTGACCCGCAGGTCACCGACTACGGATCACTGCTCGCAGCCGTCACCCGGCACCAGGCCGAGATCTTCGACATCGCCGTCTACCCCGAACCGCAGGACCGCGCCGCCGCCCTGATGCACCAGCTGATACGGGTGCCGGCCCTGGAGAAGACCAACGAG
Source organism: Kitasatospora sp. NPDC001539 (assembly GCF_040298565.1). NCBI lineage: Bacteria > Bacillati > Actinomycetota > Actinomycetes > Kitasatosporales > Streptomycetaceae > Kitasatospora > Kitasatospora sp. NPDC001539. The sequence goes on from NZ_JBEPAK010000044.1 coordinate 6,556, forward strand.
CTCTACGCGACCGCCGTCGCCTACGCCTACCTCGTCGCCAGCGGCTGCACCGTCGCCACCACCGCCCGCGAGGTGCGAAGCCTCGCCAGGGCCATCCGGGAAGGGCGGCTCGGCGTGTCCGGGGTCGCGGAGCGGCTCGCGGCCTGGGTGGTGGACGAGGCCGAGGGGGAGGGCGTCAGCGGGGCGGACGACGAGGACGAGGACGACGACTGACCGGCCGGCGCGGGCCGTCCGGCTGCTGTTGTGCCGTAAGGCCGTCCTGCCGTCCTGCCGTACCGCCGTTCTGCTGTACCGCCGTTCTGCTGTACCGCCGTTCTGCTGTACGGCCGTTCTGCGGTTCTGCCGTACCGCCGTTCTGCTGTACGGCCCGGGCGTCGGGCTCGCAGACCGGGCCGCCGTGCGCTGCGGGCCCGGCCGCGCGACCGCCCGGCCGTACGACCGGCAGGTCCGCCACGGCCGCCCGCCCGCGGTCCTCGGCGCCCGCCGGTCACCGCTCCGCGATGAGGGCGGTGGCGAACGGGCGGAAGCCGGCCCGGCGGTAGATCCGGGCCACGTCCTCGTCCGAGGCGGACAGGAACACCGTCCGCACCCCGTTGGCGCGCGCGTGCGCCACCAGCGCCGCCGTGACCGCGAGGCCCAGACCGCGACGACGCGCGGACGGGAGCGTCCCCACCCCGACCACCTCGGTCACCCGGCCCACCGGATTGTGCTGACCCGCGCACAGCACCTCCGTGCCGTCCACGGCGGCGGCCTGCACGGTGACACCGTCGGTGATCCGCTGCGCGATCCGCGCGACACCGCCGTCCGCCGTCAACGCGGCGATGCTCTCCGCCAGTTCGGCCGCTCCGGCCTCGCCGGCGGCGGTGCCGGGGTTGCCGAAGGCCACGTGCGGGACGGCCACCGCCGCCGCCAGCTCCGGCGCGTCCGCACCCAGCACCCGTACCTCCACCCGCTCGGGCAGCTCGGGCGCCGGCGGCTCCGCCTCCGGGCCGAGCACCAGCAGCGGATGCTCGTGCACCGTCAGCCCGGCCGCCTCCACGGCCGCCCGCAGCTCCGGGTTCCGCTCGGCGACCCACTCGAAGGCCTCCGGCGCGCCCAACTCCCGCTGCCGCTCCAGCACCTTGCGGACGTCCTCGGCGGTGGCGGCCGGACCGTCGTGGTCCAGCGTCGGCCGGGCGTAGTACGACCAACCGGCGTCGCCCCTGCGGACGAACAGGGTCAGCGGTCCGAAGTCCTCGGCGTCCGCGGCGCTGCGCGGAGCCGCGTCGTAGTAGCGCTCGATCTCTTCGAGCAGGGCATGGTCGTCGGCATGATCGGCTGAGGTCACGGCGTGCATCCAACCAGGGGGCACCCTCACCGTGCCATCGCTTTTCCGCACGGCGCGCGGCCGTGGCCGCGGATTGTTGCCGAACGCTTATCGGCTCGCGGTGATCTTGTGCGTATGTACCGGGCAAGCTGAACCCTTCACAGGTCGGCCGAGGGGGACGGCGGACCGACGTACTCGGCGAGGCAAGGGGGAAGACAGGCCCATGAGGCTCTGCTTTCTGGTGGAGGAGCACTACCGGCGGGACGGCATGCCGCTGGACGTGGCACGTCAACTCGCCGCGTGGGGGCACCGGGTGGACGTGCTGCGCCCCGGCGACTCGCTGATGGTGATCTCCGAGGCGGTGCGGGCGGGCAGCCACGACGCCTGGGTGCTCAAGACCGTCTCCGGCGGGCCCGGGCTCACCCTGCTGGAAGCGGCCGCCGCCGTGGGCCTGACCACCGTCAACGACGTGCGCTCGATCCGCGGCGTCCGGGACAAGGCCCTCGCCTCGGTCATCGCCCGCACGCGTGGCCTGCCCGCCCCGGTCACCTACGCGGCCGCCCGCTGGGAGCGGCTCGCCGAGATCCCCGCGGCCGAGTACCCGCTGGTCGTCAAGCCCGCCGACGGCAGCTCGGGGCGGGGCGTCCGCCTGGTCGCCGGCCCCGACGACCTGCCCGCCCTCGGACCCGAACTCGCGGCCGAGGGGCTGCTGATCGCGCAGCCGTACGTACCCAACTCCGGCACGGACCTCAAGGTCTACTGCGTCGACGGCGAGTTCTTCGCGACGGAGCGGTCGTCCCCGCTGCACCCCGGCCAGGCCGTGCGCGAGCGGCAGGTGCCGCTGCCGGCGAGCGTGGCGCGGATCGCCGCCCAGGTCGGCGAGGTCTTCGGGCTGGACCTGTACGGGATCGACGTCCTGCTCGGCCCGGACGGGCCGGTGGTGGTGGACGTCAACGACTTCCCCAGCTTCCGGCAGGTCCCGGACGCGGTGGCCCGGGTCGCCCGGGCGGTGCTGCGGCTCGCACGGAGCGGGACGGCCGTGTCGGCGCCCGCGCTGGTGCCGGTGGGCGGCGCCCCGTATGGCCGGCTCGACCTGGTGGACGGTGAGCTGAGGTGAGGGTCGGACTGATCGCGCGGGACGCAGGGCACCCGGTGCTCGCGGCCGCCGCCGAGGTGCTGGTACGGCGCGGGTGCGCGGTGGAGGTCATCCCCCCTGACGGCGTCGCTCCTTCCGCTTCCGAGGTGGGAGCCGGGGCGCCGTCCGGGGCGGGAGCCGGGGTGCCCTCTGGGGCGGGAGCCGGAGTGCCGTCCGGGGCGGGAGCCGGGGTGCCGTCCGGGGCGGGAGAGCTCGCCGACGTCTACCTGCTCAAGGCCCGCACACCGCAAGCCATCGCCCTGGCGAGGGAGTTGGAAGGGCTGGGCGCCGTCGTCATCAACTCTGCGGCGGCGACGGAACTCTGCCAGGACCGGGTGCGCATGGCGGAACTCGCCCGGGGCGCCGGACTGCCGTTCGCGGCGACCACCCCGGCCGGACGGCTCGGCGAACTCACCGGCCCGGAGCACCCGTTCGTGGTCAAGAGCCGGCACAGCCGACGGCACGACCTGGTCGCCAAGGTCGACAGCGCGATGCGGCTGCGCGAACTCGCCGGGCGTTGGCCCGACGAGGAGGTCGTCATCCAGCCGTATCTGCCCGGCAACGGCTGGGATCAGAAGCTGTGGGTCATCGACGGCCGGCTCTTCGCTGCCCGGCGGCGCTCCGAACTCTCCCCCGCGAGCGACGAACCGGGCTTGGCCGGTGCATGGGAGCCGCCCGCCGAGGTGGCCGCGCTCGCCCTGCGGGTGGGGGAGGTGTTCGGGCTCGACGTGTACGGGGTCGACCTGCTCGACGGAGCCGCGGAACCGGTCATCGTGGACGTCAACGCGTTCCCCGGGGTGCGCGGGCGCCCGGGCGCCCCGGAGACGCTCGCCACCCTGGCGCTGCGGGCGGCCGCGGAGCGCGAACGGGTGCCGGCCGCCCGGGGTCGTTAGGCTGGCTGGCGCCCCGGACGGCCGGGGCGAACGGCGAGAGAAGACGGAACGTTGCTGCAGGACATCGAGCCCTACCTGGCCTGCCCCCACTGCGCGCAGGCCCTCACCCGGCACGAGCGCAGCCTGCGCTGCCCCGCCGGGCACAGCTTCGACCTCGCCAAACAGGGATACGTCAGCCTGCTCGCCGGCGACGCCCACACCGGCACCGGCGACACCGCCGAGATGGTCGCCGCGCGCGCCGACTTCCTCACCGCCGGCCACTACCGGCCGATCGCCGACGCCCTCGCCGCGGCCGCCACCGCACTCGCCTCCCCCACCCCTGCCGGGGCCACGCCCGCCGAGGCCACCGCCCCCGCCGAGGCCACCGCCCCCGCCGAGGCGGCCCGGGCGCTCCCGGAGGCGGCCCGGGCGGAGGCCGGCCCCGCCGGGCAGGACGCCCCGGCCCTCGAGCAGGCCGACCCGTCCCGCGCCGCCGGAGGGCTGGTCGTCGACCTCGGCGCCGGCACCGGCCACTACCTGGCCCACGTCCTCGACGCCCTGCCCGGCCGGGTCGGCGCCGCCCTCGACATCTCCAAGTACGCGCTGCGCCGCGCCGCCAAGGTCCATCCCAGGATCGGGGCCGTCGTCTGCGACGCCTGGCGCCCCCTGCCCCTGCGGGACGCCTCCACCGACCTCGTCCTCAACGTCTTCGCCCCGCGCAACGGCCCCGAGATCCGCCGGGTCCTGCGCCCCGGCGGCACCCTGCTGCTGGTCGCGCCCACCGGCCGCCACCTGCGCGAACTCGTGGCCGCGCTCGGACTGCTGTCCGTGGACGAGGAGAAGCAGCGCCGGATCGACGAGAAGCTCGGCCCCCATCTGACGCCGGTGGAGCAGCGCGAGGTCGAATTCACCCTCCGGCTCGCGCCGCAGGACGTCCGCACCGTCGTGGGCATGGGCCCCAGCGCCTGGCACACCGACCCGGCGTGGCTCGCCGCCGCCCTCGCGGCCCTGCCGGACCCGGTCGAGGTGACCGCCTCGGTCACGGTGGCCGCGTACCGGCGGCCGTAGGTCATCGGGCCGGAGGATTGGCCGCACGTTGGGATGAATTTTGCTGAGCAGGCACGTTTCTCCCGATCGGACTGCGGCTAACGTCCCACGGGTGAACCGCGACGCCGCCGCCCCTGCCGGGCCGGCCCCCCTGCGCCCGGACGCCCCGGTGCCCGACCGGCCGCCCGTGCCACGCCCCACCGTCGAAGAGCTCCGGCTCACCGCCTTCAAGTCGTACCGGCGAGCCGTCCTGCCCCTCGCGCCGCTCACCGTGCTGCACGGCCCGGCCGGAGTCGGCAAGTCCAACGCCCTCGACGCGCTGGCCGTCCTGTCCCGGCTCGCCCTCGGCGAGGAGATCACCGACTCCCTGAACGGGCTCGCCGACCGCACCGGCCCGCTCGCCGCGCCCGTGCGCGGCGGCCTCGACGGATGCGTGCCGCACGGGCGCGACGCCGTCATCCTGGGCTGCACCGTCCGCTCACCGCGCGGCCGGATCCGGCTCGACCTGGTGATCCGCACCGACGGCCCGGTGCGGATCGCCCGGGAGTCGATCAGCCTCGACGGCCGGACGCTGGTCGACACCGGCGAACAGGACGTGCGCAACCGGCGCGTCAACGTCTGCTGGCACAACGACACCCGGCAGGGCGACATCCGCGCGCCCCTGCCCAGCAGCACCATGATCACCGCGCAGCTTCCGCTACGGGTGGCCGGCTCCTCCACCGGCGAACGACTGGTCCTCAGCGCCGTCGAGGACCTCCTCACCGCACTGCGCGAAGTCTTCCCGCTGCACCCCGTACCGGCCCTCATGCGCGGCTGGGCCACGGCCGACCCCCAGGCCCGGCTGCGCAGCAACGCCGCCAACATCTCCGCCGTGGTCCACCGGCTCAGCAACGAGTGCCCCCGCCGGTACGGCCAACTGCTGCGGGCCGTCCAGGCGGCCGCGCCGCACCCCCTGCTCGGCCTCACCTTCGCGGAGCGCGAGAGCGGCGCGGCCCGGCGGGTGCTCACCGTCTTCGACGAGGGTGTGCTCGGGCGCACCGGCGCCGACCAGGCCTCCGACGGCATGCTGCGCCACCTCGCCTTCGCGGCGGTGCTGCTCACCGGAGCCGGGGTGCTCGACCTCGACGTGGCCGCCGAGGTGCCCTGGGCGCACCGGCAGCTCACCGTCCTCGCCGAGGACCTCGGGTGCGGGCTCGCGACCGAGCAGGCCGCCTCGCTGCTGCGGCTAGCGCGCGACATGGCGGGGCGCAACCAGCTGCGGGTGGTGGCCGCGTTGCAGGAGCCGACGGCGGCGCGCGAGGCGTTCGGGCCGGGCGCGGACCTCTCGGGGGCGGTCGCGCTGGTGGAGTGCCGGCGTGATCCGGGGTCGGGGCTCACGGTGCTGCGGCCGGAGACGGCGCGGGTGCCGGTGCAGGGCGGGCGCGGGGACGGCGAGGCGGCTGGGGGCGGGGACGGGACAGGGGGCGCCGACGGAGGTGCCACCGGGGCGGTGGTGGACGCGGATGCGGTAGACCTGGGGGCGTGAACGAGCGAGCGAAGGGGCCGGCGGAGCCGGGCGAGGCCCGGGTGTCCGGGGAAGCCGGGGTGCCCGAGGAGCCCGGGGTGTCCGGGGACGGGGTGCCCGAGGAGGCTGTGAACGCCGGGATGGCGACCGGGGCGCGGGAGGCCGGGGCGTCGCCTGCGGCCGGGCAGGGCGGGGAGTCGCCCGGGGCCGGGAGGGGCGGGCTGTCGCCTGGGGCCGGGCAGCTGACCTTGGAAGGCCTGCGCCTCCGGCTGGTGGAGTTCGCGGCGGCCCGGCGGTGGGAGCCGTACCACACGCCGAAGAACCTGGCGGCGGCGCTGAGCGTGGAGGCGGGGGAGCTGCTGGAGATCTTCCAGTGGCTCACGCCCGAGCAGGCGGCCGCGGTGATGTCCGACCCGGAACGGGCCCACCGGGTGCGCGACGAGGTGGCGGACGTGCTCGCGTACCTGGTGCAGTTCTGCACGACGGTCGGGGTGGACCCGCTGGAGGCGCTCGCGGCCAAGATCGACCGCAACGAACACCGCTTCCCGGCCCCGGGAGTGGCGGCCGACGTCAATCACGACGAGGCCTGATCACTCCTCTGAGGGACGAAAGTTATCCACAACCCCCCGGTTTTCCACAGCTTCCAAATAGCCGGATGCAGCCTCCCCCCACTTCCCCGCACGCTCTCCCCGTGACCACCCGACCGCCCCGCCGGCGGCTGGGAGCAGACGGAGACAGCGAGCGGAAGGAAGTGGCAACCATGGAGGCGCTGCGACTGATCAGGACGGCCCGGCACGCCCTCGTCGAGGCCCGACACGTGTCCGACGTCCTGGCCGAAGCGCGGCAGGCCGCGCTGCTCATCGAGGCGGTGGGCGCCAGGCTGGCGGAGTCGGAGGACGATGAGCTGACCGGGCCCGGTCAGCAGCTCTCCGAGGCGGGGGCGCACGCCGCGGTCTGCCTCGACCGGTCCATCGCCAAGGGCGCGCTGGTGAGCGGCGCGCGGGCCGCCCGGCTCACCGAACTCGGCGATCCCGCTGCGACCCTGGGTGCACTGGAGGAGCTGCTGCGGGAGGTCGGGGAGACGCTGGTGGTGCTGGCGTGCGGGGCCGAGACCGAAAGCCTCTACTGGACGTGCATCGACGGCGTGGACGCGGTGTCGGAGTGCAAGGACGTGGCCGCACGACTGCGCGAGGCGGTGGGCGGCGGTGCGGGACGGGAGCCCACGGCACTCGGCGGGGCGGAGCCTGAACGGGCCGTCGGGGCCCCGCCGTTACTGGTGGTCCGGCTCGGCCCGCCGGGTGGCGGCGAGCCGACGGCGCAGGAGCGGGCGCCGGACTACCGGGCGCCCGGGGTGGCCGGAGCCTCGGAGGTGTCCGTGCCGGCGGGGTAGTCGGCGGTCGACTCGGCGTTCCGAGTACCGGTGCCGGACTGCAACTCGGCGAGGTCCGCGGTCACCGAGGCGAGCAGCGCCTGCATCTGCTCCAGCAGGGTCTTGGGAGTCGCGGGCCCGGCCGAGGCGCCGAAGGCCGAGCCCGTCGGGCTACTCGGGAGCTGCGGCGTGGCGGAGGGTTCGGACATGGCGGGACCTCTTCGGATCGGCGGTGGGGTGTGCCGCAGCGACCAACGAACCGTTCCGGCGCGCGGTCACCGCCTACCACCCGATGCGGTCCAACTGCGGGGCCCAGTAAGCCTCTCGGGTGAGCCCGGGTTGCCGCCGCGCCGCAGCCTCGGCTAGGGCCGCCCGGCCGACCGGATGCGCGATCGCGGCGGCTGCGGCGGCTGCGGCGACGGCGGCGAGCGCGAGGGCGGCGGCGGCGAGCGCGAGGGCGGCGGCGGCGAGCGCGAGGGCGACGACCGCGAGGCGTCGCGAACGTGTGGGTCCCGAACGTTCGGGTCCTGAACATGCAGCCCCGAACACGCGGGTTGCCAGTGCGAGGACCGGAAGGTATGCGGCGGACGCACGCGGGGCGGGCGGAGGGGGGAGGGGGGAGGGGGGGACCCCCTGCCACTTTCAACCTATAGCGCACGGGGGGCCTTGCGGCAAGGCCCCCCAGATGCCGCAGAATCGCTGGCCTCAGATCGGAGCTGATGCCATGAATCCCCTCCCCACCAGCGCTTTCGACCTGCCCGAGCGACTCTCCGGCAAGGCCGACCCGGCGCTGATCGCCGACGACGACCGGCACTTCGCGGAAATCGCGGCGACCCTGGAGCAGGCGATCGCCGAGCTGTCCGACCAGCTCGACGCAGCGCTCCGCGCCCCGGGCGGTGCGGGGCAGGCGGCGATGGACCGGGACATCGAGGTCCACCGGCTGGGCGGCCGGCTGCGTACCCTGCGCCGCTACGGCCTGGATCTGTGCCTCGGGCGCATCGTCGCCGCGGACGGCCAACCCCCGGTGTACGTCGGTCGGCTCGGGCTCACCGACGGCGACGGCCGCCGGTTGCTGGTCGATTGGCGCTCGCCCGCCGCCGAGCCGTTCTTCGCGGCCACCCACGCCGACCCGATGGGCCTGCTGAGCCGCCGCCGGTACCGCTGGACCCGTAGCCGGATCACCGACTACTGGGACGAGGTGTTCACCGCCGAGGGCTTGGCGGGGCACGCCGCTCTGGACGACCAGTCCGCCTTCATCGCCAGCCTGGGCGGCAACCGCTCGGCGCGGATGCGGGACGTGCTCGGCACCATCCAGGCCGACCAGGACGCCGTCATCCGGGCCGGCTCGCGCGGCGCCCTGGTGGTCGACGGCGGCCCCGGCACCGGCAAGACCGTCGTCGCCCTGCACCGCTCCGCCTACCTGCTGTACTCCGACCCCCGCCTCGGCCACCGGCGCGGCGGGGTGCTGTTCGTCGGCCCGCACCAGCCGTACCTGGCGTACGTCGCCGACGTCCTGCCCAGTCTCGGCGAGGAGGGCGTGCGGACCTGTACCGTGCGCGACCTCGTCCCGGAGGGCGCGGCCGCGGCGCCGGAGGCCGATCCGGAGGTGGCGCGGCTGAAGTCCTCCGTGGACATGGTGAAGGCGATCGAGAAGGCCGTCCGGTTCTACGAGGAGCCGCCGACCGAGGGGTTGGCGGTCACCACCCACTGGTCCGACCTCTGGCTGAGCGCCCAGGACTGGGCGGACGCCTTCGACGCCCCCGATCCGGGCACTCCGCACAACGAGGCGCGTGAGCAGATCTGGGACGAGCTGGTCGCGATCCTGATGGACAAGCTGGACCGGGACGAGAAGGAGGTCCCGCTCGAGCTGTTCCGGCGCTTGCTGCGGCAGGACCGGGAGCTGGTGGAGACCCTCCACCGCGCCTGGCCGCTGCTCGACGCGACCGACCTGGTCGGCGACCTCTGGTCGGTGCCCGCCTACCTGCGGATGTGTGCGCCGCACCTCACCCCGGAGGAGGTCCGCACGCTTCAGCGCAAGCACGCCCCGCAGGCCTGGACGATCTCCGACCTGCCGCTGCTGGACGCGGCCCGCCAGCGGCTCGGGGACCGCGAGGCCACCGTGCGCCGTAACCGCCACCGGGCCTCGGTGGCCGCCGAGCGGGCCCGGATGGCCGATGTGATCGGCGACCTGCTCCAGGCCGACGACGACGGCGAGGGCGCGGTGACCATGCTGCGCGGCCGGGACCTCCAGGACACCCTGGTCGACGAGGCCGCACTGCCCGGTGCCGAAGCGGAGCCGCTGGCCGGCCCGTTCGCGCACATCGTGGTGGACGAGGCCCAGGAACTCACCGACGCCGAGTGGCAGATGCTGCTGCTGCGCTGCCCGTCCCGGAGCTTCACCGTCGTCGGTGACCGCGCCCAGGCCAGGCACGGCTTCACCGAGTCCTGGCAGGAGCGGCTCGAACGGGTGGGGCTGGACCGCGTCACCATGGCCTCGCTGAGCATCAACTACCGCACCCCGGAAGAGGTCATGGCGGAGGCCGAGCCCGCCATCCGGGCGGCACTGCCGGACGCCAACGTGCCGACCTCGGTGCGCAGCAGCGGCATCCCGGTGCGGCACGGATCGGTGGCGGAGCTGGAGGCGGTGCTCGACGCCTGGCTCGCCGGGCACCCCGAAGGGATCGCCTGCGTCATCGGCGATCCGGGCTTCCGGGAGCGGCCGCGGGTCCGCTCGCTCACCCCGGAGCTGGCCAAGGGACTGGAGTTCGACCTGGTGGTCCTGGTCGACCCGGAGGCGTTCGGCGAGGGCGTCGCGGGAGCGGTCGACCGTTACGTGGCGATGACCAGGGCGACTCAGCGGCTCGTCATCCTGAGCAGCCGCGGGGCCTGAGCAGCCGCGGGGCCTGAGAAAGTGTCGGGTGAATGATCAACCACAGGCCATGATGCCCTGGCGGACAAGCGCGTGCGGGGCCGCAGGCGACACCGCTCGTGGACACCTGCGGGCTCGTGCTGCGGTTGGTCGTGCAGCCCCATCGAGACAAGAAGCAGCCCGCCGCCTCGCCGACGACCTCACGAGCGATCAGCGCCCCGACCGATCGCCCCGATCACCCCGATCGATCATCCCGACCGATCGCCCCGATCACCCCGACCGATCATCCCGACCGATCACCCCGATCACCCGGCACTTTCTCAGGCCTGGGCCGGCAGCCAGCCGTTCTGGACCGCCCGCACCCCGAACTCGAAGCGGCTGCGCGCCCCGAGCCGGTCCATCAGTTCCGTCGCCACCCGCCGCGCCGTGCGCGGTGACACCCCCAGCCGCTTCGCGATCGCATCGTCCGTCATCCCCTGGGCCAGCAGCCGCACCACGGTGGCCTCCTGCGCATTGAGGGTGCCGTCCTCCTTCGCCACGGCCGGCGCTCCGCCCAGCGGCTGCGCCTGCGCCCACACGTGCTCGAACAGGGCGCACAGCGCGACCAGGGTGCCGTGCCCGGTGAGCACTACGGCCCCGGCGCGGGTGTCCTCCCCGCTGACCGGGATCAGCGCGGCCCGCCGGTCGAAGATGATCATCCGGGTGGGCAGCTCCGGCACCGTGCGCACCTGCCCGCCCAGCTCCGCCAGCCACTCCACGTACGCCACCGTCGGCTGGCTGTTGCGCACGCTGTCCTGGTACACCGTCCGCATCCGCACGCCCCGGGCCAGCAGCGCCCGGTCGTGCGGGCGCGAGGCCTCGATGCTGGCCGGACTGTGTCCGCCGCCGGGGGCGAAGGTCATGATCTCCGTGGTCAACTCGCGGGCCAGGGAGGCGATCCGGTCCCTGATCTGGTCGAGTCCGACCAGTTGCTCCACCCCGGCGTGCGCGGTGGCCGGCTTCAGGTCCGCGTACTCCGCTATCAGCTGGGCCGCCGCTGCGCGTGAGGCCTCGATCCGCAGCTGCTGCGCCGCGAGTTCGGCCTGCTGCCGGGCCATCAGCAGCTCCATGCCCACCTCGGGCGGCACTGCCCGCAGCTCGCCCTCCCGCTCGTAGGAGACGCGCAGCAGGGCGAGTTCGCTCAGCAGGTCGAGGCTGCGGCGGATCTCGTCCTCGCTGTGTCCCAGCCGCTGGGCCAGTGCCCGCACCCCGTCGCCGGGATGTGCCAGCATCGCGCGGTAGACCGACTCCGAGACGGCGTCCAGCCCAAGCGCCGCAAGCATGCCCGTTCCCCCCGTGCGTAAAGCGTGAATCGCTGTGCACGCGATCATTCCACACGGTGTTCGACCGGACCAGAACGGCCGGTGGACGGTTCCGGACAGTGCCGGAACCGTCCGCGTTGGCCCCCTGTGCGGGGAAGCCACCGGTTCGGCAGAGTCCGTCCCATGTACCTGATCCACGCCGAACTCAGGGCCCCCGGCCCCGGCGCAGCCCTCGGTGCGGACCCCGCCCGGGCCCTGCTGGCCGCCGCCCTGCCCGCCGAGCGCATCGAGCACGTGGTCGTGCACGAGGACACCGGCCCCGGCGCCGTGCTTGGGGTCTACGTGATCGCCGGGCGGCTCACCGAGGCCGAATCCGCCGTCACGGTCTTCTGCCGCCGCGCGCTGCCGACCCTCCCGGCCTTCGCGGGGTGGACGGTCCTGCGCGTCGGGGCTCCGTTGGTCGCGCCGTTCTACGAGCGTCTGCTGTCCGGAAGCGGTCCGGCTGGACGGAATCGGCCACTGCCGTTTCCGTCCATCTGAGAGCCCTTCCACCCGCCCTGAGCTGCGACGAAAGTAGTACTCGTCAGCCGGGCGCACCGCCCGGAAGACACGGTGAGGCGTCAACCGCGGGACGCGAGACCGGTCGTACCACTCCTTCGTTCCAGCTCCCGAAAGGTTCCGCCACCATGCTGCGCACCTCCCTCGCCAAGGCCGCCGCGGTCACCGCTCTCGCCCTCACCGCCCTCCTCCCCCTCGCGGGCCAGGCGTCCGCCAACACCATCTGGGACGCCCCGACGGCCGCTGCTCCGGCGAACACGATCTGGGACGCCCCGACGGCCGCCGCTCCGGCGAACACGATCTGGGACGCCCCGACGGCCGCCGCCCCGGCGAACACCATCTGGGACGCCCCGACCGCCGCCACCCCGGCGAACACCATCTGGGACTGACGGCCCGGGCCCCGTAGGCCCGCCACGCGGCCCCGGACCGGCCCGCCGCACCCCGCGCCGCCCAGGCCGTCCGACCGCTGCTCCTGCAGGGCAGCCGTCCCCGCCGGGCGCGCGCCGCACAGACTTCCGCGCCGACCACCGGTGTCCGCGCGAGCACCACTCCCGAACTCTTCACGCCGTCAGGACTCACGCCGCCATGCCTTCGTCCACGTTGTCCAAGCTCACCCGCGTCGCCCTCGCCGCCTCCATCGCCGCCTCCGGCGCGATAGCCGCGACCGCCTTCACCACCACCGTCGCCAACGCGGCCACCACCTCCACCGTGGGCGGTCAGATCAGCCGGTCCGAGATCCTCTCCCGCGCCCAGTACTGGTTCAACCAGAACCCGGGCCTGACGTACTACCAGGGCGGCACGTTCCGGGACTCCAGCGGCCGCAGCTACCGCACGGACTGCTCCGGCTACGTCTCCATGGCCTGGCACCTGGGCTACAGCGCCAACACCCAGTCGCTCTGGGACAACGAGAGCTACGAGATCCCGCGCAGCGACCTGCGCCCCGGGGACATCCTCGACAGCTACTACAACCACGTCATCCTCTTCGAGAAGTGGGACGACGACGCCCACACCACCTTCTCCTACTACTCCTTCGGTTCCACCCCGGTGAAGCACCGCACCGGCGCCTCCATCAACGGCCCCCTCGACTCGCACCCGAACAGCGAGTACCACGCGCGCCGTTACAAGAACGTCGTCGAGGACGTCAACGTCTCCCCGTCCTCGCTGCCCGCCGGCACCCTGGTCAAGTCGCCGAACGGCCCGTCCGTGAAGGTCATCATCAACGGCGCGGGCGTGCCGGTGGCCGGCTCGGACGTCGCCGCCGACGGCTACGACCTCAACAGGATCGTGACGGTGGACGACGGCGCCTTCAACGCCCTGCCCACCGTGCCGCCGTCGGGCACCGTCGTGCACGACCAGGCCGGCGGCGCCGCCGCCCGGTACGTGGTGGTGGGCGGCGCCGCCCTGCCGATCTCCGGCAACGACTGGACCGCCGACGGCTACAACACCCGCGCCGACCTGGGCGTGCCCACCGCCTGGCTGCAGGGCGCCGTCGGCAGCACCCTGTCCACCGGACTCGTGGTGATGGACCAGTCCGGTGCCGATCCGGGCCGCTACGTCATGGTCAACGGCACCGCCCTGCACATCTCCGCCGACGAGTGGACCGCCGACGGCTACGACAAGCAGACCCTGATGGGCGTGCCCGGCGACTGGCTGAAGAACGCCGCCGCCGGCTCGCTGACCTCCGGCACCGTCGTGATGGACCAGTCCGGCAGCGACCCGTCCCGCTACGTGATGGTCAACGGCGCCGCCCTGCACATCTCCGCCGACGAGTGGACGGCCGACGGCTACAACCTCCGGCCCCTGATGGGCGTTCCCGGCCAGTGGCTGAACGCGGCCGCCGCCAAGGCCCCCGCCAACGGCACCGTCGTCATGGACGAGGCCGGCGGATCCGCCCGGTACGTCGTGGTGGGGGGCGCCGCCGCGCAGATCTCCGGCGCCGAGTGGACGGCCGACGGCTACGACAAGCAGCCCGTGCTGGGCGTGCCCGGCGCCTGGCTGGGCACCGCCGCCGCCAAGAGCCCCGCCGACGGCACCGTCCTGGCGGACGCGGCGGGCAGTGACCCGAGCCGGTACGTGGTGGTCGGCGGCGCCGCCGCCCACATCTCCGGCGCCGAGTGGACCGCCGACGGCTACAACGGCAAGCCGCTCGCCACGGCCCCCGGCGGCTGGCTCGGCGCCCTCACCAAGAAGAGCGTCGCCGACGGCACCCTGGTCAAGGGCCAGGCCGGCACCGACCCCAGCGTCTACGTCGTCGTCAACAACTCCGCTCTGCCCCTGACCGGCGCCGAGTTCACCACCTCCTACGCCAACCAGCCCGTCGTGGGCGCCCCGGAGGGGTGGGAGGCCGCCCTGGCCGCCCGCCCGCTCGCCAACGGCACCCTGGTCAAGAACGTCAACGGCACCGACCCGAACGTCTACGTCATGGCCGGCGGCATGGCCGTGCTCCTCAGCGGCGCCGACTACACCGGCTACGGCTACGACAAGCTCCCGCTGCGCGCCGTCCCCGGCACCTGGGAGCAGGCCGCCGCCGCCAAGGCCGCCCCGGCCGACGGCACCCTGATCCAGTCCTCCGACAGCGCCACCGTCTGGCAGGTGGTCGGCGGGAGCAAGAAGGCCGCCGCGGCCGGCAGCTACAACACCTCCGACGTCGTGAAGGTCCCCACCGCGCTGACGGCGAAGCTGCCCACCGTCACGGCCTGAGCCGCCGTGACCGCCTGAACCGCCCCGCCGCCACCCGGGCGGCCCGGCCGAGCCGCTCCGGCCGGGCCGCCCGGCCCTCCTCGACCACCGATCCGCGCCACGCCCCAGGGGGTTCCACCGCCATGACCGCCACTGCCCGCAGGAAGCCCGTACTCGCCGCCGCGACCGTCCTGCTCGGCCTCGCCGCCCCGCTCGTCCTCGGCGGCGGCCAGGCCTCGGCGGCCTCCGTGGCCAGCTGGGACCAGGTCGCCCAGTGCGAGAGCAGCGGCGACTGGAGCATCAACACCCACAACGGCTACTACGGCGGCCTCCAGTTCAGCCAGAGCACCTGGCTGGCCTACGGCGGTGCCCAGTACGCGCCCTACGCCAACCAGGCCACCAAGCAGCAGCAGATCCTGATCGGCGAGAAGGTCCTGGCCGGCCAGGGCCCGACCGCCTGGGCTGCCAAGTGCCGCGGCCCGCTTCTCAACGACCACGCCGACCCGTACCCGGCCGGCACGTCCTACCCCGACCCGGCCTCGCTGCCCACCGGCACCCTGGTCAAGTCGCCGGCCGGTCCGGACGTCAGGGTCCTGATCAACGGCGCGGGCGTGCCGGTGGCCGGCTCCGACGTCGCGCCCGACGGCTACGACCTCGGCAAGGTCGTCACCGTCGACGACGCCCGCTTCAACGCCCTGCCCACCACCCCGCCGCCGGGCACCGTGGTGCACGACCAGGCCGGCGGCGCCGCCCGCTACGTGGTGGTGGCCGGCGTCGCGCTGCGGATCTCCGCCGCGGACTGGACGGCTGCCGGCTACAACACCCGCGCCGACCTCGGGGTCCCCAGTGCCTGGCTGCAGGGCGCCGCCGGCGCCACCCTCCCGACCGGGCTCGTCGTCCACGACCAGGCCGGCGGCGCGGCCCGCTACGTCGTCGTCAACGGCGCCGCCCTGCCGATCTCCGCCGACGAGTGGACCGCCGACGGCTACAACACCCGCGCCGACATGGGCGTGCCGGGCGGCTGGCTGGCGGGCGCCGCGAACGCCACCCTGCCCACCGGCACCGTCGTCACCGGCCAGGGCGGCACCGACCCCGCGGTCTACGTCATGGTCAACGGCACCGCGCTGCACATCTCCGCCGACGAGTGGACCGCCGACGGCTACGACAAGCAGGCCCTGCTGGGCGTTCCCGAGGCCTGGCTGCGGGGGGCCGCCGCCAAGCCGCTGCGCAACGGGACGGTCGTCAAGGACGCCTCCGGCGCCAACGCCACCGTGTACGTGATGGCCGGAGGCATGGCCGTTCCGCTCACCGGCGCCGACTACACCGGCCTCGGCTACGACTCCCAGGCCTTGATGGGTGTGCCCGGCACCTGGCTCGGCGGCGCCGCCGCCAGGACCGCCCCCGCCGACGGCACCCTGCTGCTCTCGCCCGACAGCACCACCGTGTGGCGGGTCGTCGGCGGCGGCAAGCAGGCCCTGGCGGCCGCCGACTTCGACTCCGGCCGCTACAGCTTCGCCGACGTGGTGAAGGTGCCCGCCGCGCTGACCGCCAAGCTCCCCACCGTCACCGGCTGACTCTCCGCCGCTCGACGCTCCGCCTCGGCCCTCCACCGCTCGGCCGGTGACGCGTGCCCGGTACGGACCCCGTACCGGGCACGCGGTGTTCCGCCCGGCACCGTCCCGTGATGAGGCCCGGGGGAGGGGGAAACTCCCTGGGCTTCGTTCCCGTGTTCCTGGCCGGCCTGCTGGTCGAGCAGTACCGGACTGCCCGGGCCGCCCGGATCAGCTACGGCGGTTTCGCCCCGGAGTACGCGCTGACGACCTGCTGGACGGCGGAGCCGGTGTGTCCCCCGGTCGGGTGACGAGGGTGCCGATCAACGGGGCGAGAGGGCCAGACTGGGGCGATGGACGAGGACGAACCGCTGGCGGCGTGGGCCGCACGACGGGAGCAACGGCTGCGGCCGGTCGGGCAGTTGAGGGCCGTGCGGCTCGGGGGAGAGCAGCGCCGGGGCGCCCATGTGGAGCCCGCCGAGCCGCGACTGATCGTCCGCTGGGACGGTTACCAGTGGCTGGCCGAGACGGTGGCCGAGGACTACGCCGCCGCCCAGCGGATCCTGCACGGGATCGAGGGCGACGGGGTGCGCCGGCCGCTGTACCCGCAGCCCCGGCAGCGCAGGTCGCCGGGTCGCCACCGCCGGGCCTGACGGGCGGAAGCGCGGCGGCCACCGCACAGGCACGGCGGACCGGTCAGGCGCGGCCCCCATCGGACGGCGCGGGCGCGGCACCGCCCCGCACCCGCTGGCACGCGAAGGGGTCCGGCGCCCCCGGCGCCGGACCCCGAAGACCGCTGCCCGTGCGTCAGTTGTGGGCGTGCAGGTCGGCGTTCAGGCCGCCCCAGGAGCCGGAGCGGGCGATCACCTCGACCGCGCCGGTCTGTGAGTTGCGGCGGAACAGCAGGTTGTCCTGGCCGGACAGCTCGACCGCCTTGGCCACCGTGCCGTCCGGGGTGGTGACCCGGGTGCCGGCGGTGACGTACAGGCCGGCCTCGACGACGCAGTCGCTGCCGAGCGAGATGCCGATGCCCGCGTTGGCGCCGAGCAGGCAGCGCTCGCCGACCGAGACGACCTGCTTGCCGCCGCCGGACAGGGTGCCCATGATCGAGGCGCCGCCGCCGATGTCGCTGTGGTCGCCGACGACGACGCCCGCGCTGATCCGGCCCTCGACCATCGAGGTGCCGAGGGTGCCGGCGTTGAAGTTGACGAAGCCCTCGTGCATCACGGTGGTGCCGGACGCGAGGTGGGCGCCGAGCCGGACGCGGTCGGCGTGGGCGATGCGCACGCCGGTCGGGGCGACGTAGTCCGTCATCCGCGGGAACTTGTCGATCCCGTAGACGGCCAGCTGGCCGCCCTGGGCGCGGACGGCGAGGCGGGCCTGCTCGACCTTGTCGACGGGGACGGGGCCGATGCTGGTCCACGCGACGTTGGCGAGCAGTCCGAAGATGCCGTCCAGGTTCTGGCCGTGCGGCTTGACCAGGCGGTGGCTGAGCAGGTGCAGGCGCAGGTACACGTCGTGGGTGTCGAGCGGCTTCTCGTCGAGCGAGGCGATGGTGGTGCGCACGGCGACGACCTCGACGCCCCGGCGGGCGTCGGCGCGCAGGGCCTCGGCGGCACCGGCGCCGAGCTCGGCCTCGGCCTGCTCGGCGGTCAGCCGGACGGTGCCGGCGGGGCCGGCCTCGGCGGCCAGCGCGGGGGCCGGGTACCAGGTGTCGAGGACGGTGCCGTCGGCGGCGATGGTGGCCAGACCGGCGGCCACGGCGCCGTTCGCCGGGAAGGTGGATTCGAGCGGGGTGGATTCAGCAGTCACACCGTGCACGTTAACCAATGCGGGGCCCCGGTGCCGAACACGCCCACCGTCCGGACGCGGCGGACGGGCCGCGGGCGGGGGCCGGGCGGAACCGCCGGTCGGCCCGGCCCGGGCGGAGGGAAATCCCGGTGCCCGGAGCCTGGGCGCTGGGCAATACTTCGGCGGGTGTTCATGTCGATCTCCACCACCGGCAGCGCCGAGGACCCGGCCACCGACCTCGGGTTCCTGCTGCACAAGCACCCCGACAAGGTCCAGCGGTTCGCCACGTCGCACGGCGAGGCCCGCGTCTTCTACCCGCAGGCGCAGGACGCGGTCTGCACGGCGGCGCTGCTGCTGGACATCGACCCGATCGCGCTGGTCCGCAAGGTCAAGGGCGGGAGCGACGGCAGGGGGCGCGGCGGCTCGCCCGACTTCGCGCTCGCCCAGTACGTCAACGACCGCCCGTACGCCGCGTCCTCGCTGCTCGCCGTGGCGTTGCGGACGGTGTTCCGGTCCGCGATGAAGGGCGATTGCCCGGCCCGCCCGGAGCTGCCCGGTCGGGCCCGCCCGCTGCGGATCGAGCTGCCCGCCGTGCCCGCGAACGGCGCGGGCGAGGGCAGCGGTCCGGCGCTGGTGGCCCGGCTGTTCGAACCGCTGGGCTGGCGGGTCGAGGCGACGGCGGTCCCGCTGGACGAGGCGTTCCCGCAGTGGGGCGAGTCCCGTTACGTGCGGGTCGTGCTGGCCTCGGACGCGGCGCTGCTCTCCGACGCCCTCCAGCAGCTGTACGTGCTGCTGCCGGTGCTGGACGGTGCCAAGCACTACTGGGTCGCCCCGGACGAGGTGGACAAGCTGCTCGCCGCCGGTGAGGGCTGGCTGGCCGTCCACCCGGAACGCGCGCTGATCACGCGCCGCTACCTGGCCCGGCGCTGGTCGCTGACCAGGGCGGCGATGGAGCGCCTGGAACTGGCCCGGCTGGCCGAGGCGGACGACCGCGAGGTCGAGGAGGTCGACAACGCGGTCGACGACGACCGCCCGGAGGAGGACACCGGAACCACCGACGAAGCCGGGACTCCCCAGGACGCCGGCGCCACCGACGCGGCCGGCACGACCGGCACCACCGACGGCACCCGGCGGCAGTCGGAGTCCCCGCAGCCCTTCCTCGCGGAGCAGCGCCGCGCCGCGATCCTCGCCGCGCTCCGCGAGACCGGCGCGGCCAGGGTCGCCGATCTCGGCTGCGGCCAGGGCGAGCTGATCGACGAGCTGCTGAAGGACGCCCGGTTCACCGACATCCTCGGCGTGGACGTCTCCATGCGGGCGCTGCGCGCGGCGAACCGCAAGCTGCGCCTGGAGCGCCTGCCGGAGCGGCGGGCGGCCCGGGTGACACTGACGCAGGGGGCGCTGACGTACACCGACTCCCGGCTGAGGGGCTACGACGCGGCGGTGCTGTGCGAGGTGATCGAGCACGTGGACCTGCCGCGGCTGCCCGCCCTGGAGTACACGGTGTTCGGTGCGGCCCGGCCGGAGGCGGTCATCGTGACCACGCCGAACGTGGAGTACAACGTGCGCTGGGAGGGCCTCCCGGCGGGCCGTGTCCGGCACGCCGACCACCGCTTCGAGTGGTCCCGGGCGGAGTTCCGTGCCTGGGCCGAGCGGGTGGCGGCCGGGTACGGCTACACGGTCGAGCTGCGCCCGGTCGGCCCCGAGGACGAGGAGGTCGGCGCCCCGACCCAGCTCGCCCTGTTCCGTACGGCCCCCGACACCGGCCGGACGACCACGGCCGCCGCCCCGGTCGCCGCCACGACCGCCACCACCACGACCGCCGCCGCCACGACCACCACCACCGCGACCGCCACGACGCCCGAAGGAGGCGAACCCCGATGACCGACGACGGCACCGTGAGCACCGCCCCCCGCCGCCTCCCCGTCACCGACGTCTCCCTCGTCGTCCTGATCGGCACCAGCGGCGCGGGCAAGTCCACCTTCGCCCGCCGCCACTTCCTGCCCACCCAGGTGGTCTCCTCCGACTTCTGCCGCGGGCTGGTCGCCGACGACGAGAACGACCAGTCCGCCTCCGCCGAGGCCTTCGACCTCCTGCACTACATCGTCGGCAAGCGTCTGGCGGCGGGCCGCCTCACCGTGGTGGACGCCACCAACGTCCAGCCCGAGACGCGCCGGCGACTGGTCGGGATCGCCCGCGAGCACGACGTGCTGCCGATCGCGATCGTCCTGGACGTCCCGCCGGGCGTGTGCGCCGAGCGCAACCGCTCCCGTCCGGACCGTCAGCTGCCCGCCCACGTCGTGCCGCGCCAGCACCGCGAGCTGCGCCGCTCGCTGGGCGGTCTGGACCGCGAGGGCTTCCGCAAGGTGCACGTCCTGCGCGGCGAGGCCGAAGTGGCCTCCGCCGAGATCGAGTTGGAGAAGCGCTACAACGACCTGCGTCACCTGAGCGGCCCGTTCGACGTGGTCGGTGACATCCACGGCTGCCGCTCCGAGCTGGAGACCCTGCTCACCCGTCTCGGCTACACCCTCAGCCGGGACGACGCGGGCCGCCCGGTGGACGCCGTCCACCCCGCGGGCCGCACCGCCGTCTTCGTCGGCGACCTGGTCGACCGCGGCCCCGACACCCCGGGCGTGCTGCGCCTGGTGATGGGCATGGTGGCGGCGGGCCACGCGATCTGCGTGCCCGGCAACCACGAGAACAAGCTCGGCCGGGCGCTGGACGGCAAGAAGGTCACCGTCTCGCACGGCCTGCAGGAGTCGCTGGACCAGCTGGCCGGGGAGAGCGAGGAGTTCCGGGCCGAGGTGCGCGCCTTCATGCGCGGCCTGGTCAGCCACTACCTGCTGGACGGCGGCGCCCTGGTGGTCTGCCACGCCGGTCTGCCGGAGAAGTACCACGGCCGGAACTCCGGCCGGGTCCGCTCCCACGCCCTGTACGGGGAGACCACCGGGGAGACCGACGTGTACGGCCTGCCGGTGCGCTACCCGTGGGCCGAGGAGTACCGGGGGCGGGCGCTGGTGGTCTACGGCCACACCCCGGTGCCGAGTGCGAGCTTCGTCAACAACACCGTCTGCCTGGACACCGGCTGCGTCTTCGGCGGCAGCCTGACGGCGCTGCGCTACCCCGAGCGGGAGCTGGTGAGCGTGCCGGCCGAGCGGGAGTGGTACGCGCCGGTGCGTCCGCTGATCACCGACGCGCCGGGTGCCCGGGAGGGCCGTCCGCTGGACCTCGCCGACGTGGCCGGGCGCCGGGTGGTGGAGACCGGTCTGCACGGGCGGGTCGCCGTCCGGGAGGAGAACGCCGCGGCGGCGCTGGAGGTGATGAGCCGCTTCGCGCTGGACCCGCGGCTGCTCGGCTACCTGCCGCCGACCATGGCGCCGAGCCCGACGTCCCGCCGGGACGGCTACCTGGAGCACCCGGAGGAGGCCTTCCTCGCCTACCGCGCCGACGGTGTCCGGCACCTGGTCTGCGAGGAGAAGCACATGGGCTCGCGCGCGGTGCTGCTGGTCGCCCGGGAGGACGCCGCGCTGGAGCGGCGGTTCGGGGTGGCCGGGCCGGGCGCGATCTGGACCCGCACGGGCCGGGCGTTCCTCGACGACGGGGAGCTGACCGCGGCCGTGCTGGGGCGGGTCCGCGAGGCCGCCGAACGCGCCGGCCTGTTCGAGGAGTTGGACTCCGGTTGGCTGCTGCTGGACACCGAGCTGATGCCCTGGTCGCTCAAGGCGGTGGAGTTGCTGCGCCGCCAGTACGCGGCGGTCGGTGCGGCGGCCGGCGCCGCCCTGCCGGTGGTGCTGTCCGCGTTGGAGCAGGCCGCCGGGCGCGGACTGGAACTCGGGGAGCTGGCCGGGCGCCAGCGCCGACGGCTCGCCGACGCGTCGGCGTTCACCGAGGCGTACCGGCGCTACTGCTGGCCGACCGAGGGGCTGTCGGGCGTCCGGCTGGCGCCCTTCCAGCTGCTGGCCGCCGAGGGGGCGAACCTCGCGGTGCGCCCGCACGACGAGCACCTGGCCCGGATCGACCGCCTGGTGGACGCCGACGAGCGGAACACCGCCGAGCGGAGCGCCGCCGAGCGGAGCGCCGCCGAGCGGAACACCGCCGAGCGGAGCGCCGCCGCGCAGAACGTCCCCACCCCGCAGGCCCCGGCCGGCGAGGAGCCGATGCTGCGCCGGACCGGCCGGGTCCTGGTGGACACCGAGGACGAGGCCTCGATGGCTGCCGCCACCGCCTGGTGGGAGCAGCTGACCGGCGCGGGCGGCGAGGGCATGGTGGTCAAGCCGCTGGCTTCGGTCGCGCGGAGCACGCGCGGCGAGGGCCGCCCCGGCGGCCTGGTGCAGCCGGGCATGAAGGTGCGCGGGCGGGAGTACCTGCGGATCGTCTACGGCCCGGACTACACCGAGCACCTGGACCGGTTGCGCCGCCGCTCGCTGGGCCACAAGCGTTCGCTGGCGCTGCGCGAGTACGCGCTGGGCCTGGAGGCGCTGGACCGGCTGGCGGCCGGTGAGCCGCTGTGGCGGGTGCACGAGCCGGTGTTCGCCGTGCTCGCGCTGGAGTCCGAGCCGGTCGATCCGCGTCTGTAGCGGAGGCTGTGGGACTGCCGATGCTGCCGGGGCTGCAGCGCGGCGGTGCCACAGGGGCGGCGGGCTGCGGAGCTGCGGAGCTGCGAGGCCTCCCGCCGGGCGGTCGCGGTGAAGGGGGAGTCCGGCCCGGGCTCTCCCTTCGTTCTCGACCGCCCCGCATATAAATACTGAGCATCGTATACACTTGCCCTCTTTCCGCAGTCCCGTCACCCCAGGAGCCCGGCATGGCCTTCAACCTCCGGAACAGGCACTTCCTCAAGGAGCTCGACTTCACGCCCCAGGAGTTCCGCTTCCTGGTGGACCTCGCCGCCGGGCTCAAGGCGGCCAAGTACGCGGGCACCGAGCAGCCCCGGCTGCGGGGCAAGAACATCGCGCTGATCTTCGAGAAGACCTCCACCCGCACCCGCTGCGCCTTCGAGGTCGCCGCCCACGACCAGGGCGCCGGCACCACCTACCTGGACCCGGCCGGTTCGCAGATGGGCCACAAGGAGTCGGTGAAGGACACCGCCCGGGTGCTGGGCCGGATGTTCGACGGCATCGAGTACCGCGGCCACGGCCAGGAGGTCGTCGAGGAGTTGGCCCAGCACGCCGGGGTTCCGGTCTGGAACGGCCTGACCGACGAGTGGCACCCCACCCAGATGCTGGCCGACGTGCTCACCGTCACCGAGCACACCCCCAAGCCGCTCACCGAGGTCGCCCTCGCCTACCTGGGCGACGCCCGCTCCAACATGGGCAACTCGCTGCTGGTCACCGGCGCCCTGCTCGGCATGGACATCCGGATCGTGGCGCCGCGCGCGCTCTGGCCGGCCGAGGACGTGCAGAAGGCCGCGCAGCAGCTGGCCGAGGGAACCGGCGCCCGGATCACCCTGACCGAGGAGGTGGCCGAGGGCGTGGTGGGCGCCGACTTCCTCTACACCGATGTCTGGGTCTCGATGGGCGAGCCCAAGGAGGTCTGGGCGGAGCGGATCGAGCTGCTCAAGCCGTACCAGGTGTCGATGGACACCGTCCGGGCCACCGGCAACCCGGACGTGAAGTTCCTCCACTGCCTGCCCGCGTTCCACGACCTGGGCACCGTGGTCGGGCGGCAGATGTACGAGGCGACCGGCATGACCGAGCTGGAGTGCACCGACGAGCTGTTCGAGTCGGCGCACTCCATCGTCTTCGACCAGGCCGAGAACCGCCTGCACACCATCAAGGCGGTCCTGGTCGCCACCCTGGGCTCCTGACCCGCCCGGTGCCCTGCCGGACCGGCTGCCGCCCGGCGCCCTGCCGGAGCGGCTGCCGCCCGGCGCCCTGCCGGACCGGCACCCGCCCGCTGCCGGGCCGGCACCCGCCCGGCGCGCTGCCGCCTCAGGCCCGCCCCCCGGACCGCCCTCCGACGGCTACTTCTCCAGCCTGACGCAGGCCACCCGGTCGCCCGCCGCGTGCCGCCCGGCCGGGGTGCCCGCGTGCAGCACCAGCGAGCGGGCCTCGCCCGGGCGGGGCTGCCAGCCCACCGCCGCCTTCGCGGCGCCCCGGCCCCGTTCGTCGGTGCGCAGCACCAGCCGCAGCTCGTTGCGGTCGTTGGCGTACGCCGGGTCGGTGGACGGCTGCACCGGGTCGACCACGTCCTGGTAGTGCGGCCCGGAGGAGGCCGGCTCGGCGCCGCAGGCGCCGGTGTGCAGGTGCACCGGGAACTCGTGGTCGGGGGCGAGCCCCGCCGCCGTCAGGGTGAGCACCGTCCGCCCGGGCGTCGAGCGGTCGGTGACGACCCGGACGTGCGAGCCGTACGGCACGAGGTCGTCGGCGTAGCTGATCGCGGCCGGCGGGACGAAGGCGGTCGCCGGGTCGAAGTGGGCGTCCAGGACGGAGACCGGAGAGGCGGCGGGGGCGATCAGGGCCAGCGGCAGCAGGGCGGCGGCGAGCGGTGCGGGCATCGGGACGGGCCTTCCACGGGCAGGGCGACGGTCGCCCTGCTAACGCGGCCGTCCCGCCGGGGACACTCTCAGTCCGCCTCCCGGTGGATGCCCCTGATCTCGCAGCGCGGCCCGCTGGCCCGCATCAGCCGCAGGTCGGCGGTGACCAGCGGCACGCCGTACCGCTCCGCCACCGCGACGTACGCGGCGTCGTCCGGGGTGAGGTTGTCCTTGAGCTCCCAGATCCGGCCGAGCAGCGGCGCCACCTCGACCTTGCGGATCGCCACCGCGGCCAGTTCGGCGGTGAGTTCGGCGACCCGCTCGGCGGTCAGCTGCTTGGCGAGGTAGAGCCCGCGCAGCGATTGCATCACCTCGACGACGATGTGCTCGGGGGCCAGCCACTCGCCGTCGGAGGCGAGTTCGGCCCGGGCCCGGGCCCCGCGCGATCCCTGGTCGGCGAGTGCCAGCACCAGTGCGGATGCGTCCACCACGATCATCGGTCGGCCCCCTCAGCCCGTCACCACAGCCTGTCGCCGCAGCGCCCGCCGCCACGGCGCCCGTCGCCACAGCGGCCACCGTACCCGGCGGCTCCCGGCCGAGCGGCGCGCGGTGGCCGGCGCCGTTGCGGTGGCCGGGTCCGCTGCGGTGGGCCGGGTCCGTCGTCCCCTCGCCGTCCGCGGGCTCCGGTGGTGAGCTGGTGGTGGTGCCGGCCGCTGACCAGCGCCGTCGCGCAGCGGGGGATGCCTGCGGTGGTGTCGGCGGCGGCATGCACTATGGTTTATCTCGACATCGAGATAACTGCCCCTTACGATATATCTCGACATCAAGATACTTGCCGAGAGGCGCTCGCCGCCGATGCGGGAAAGGTCAGCCTAAGTAAGGGTGACCTTACCACCTCGTGACGGCCGGATATCGCACGAAGCACCCAGAAGGAGTCAGTCGTGTCCGCGAACAGCTTCGACGCCCGCAGCTCGCTGCAGGTGGGCGACGAGTCGTACGAGATCTTCAAGCTCTCCGCCGTCGAGGGTTCCGAGCGGCTGCCCTACAGCCTCAAGGTGCTGCTGGAGAACCTGCTCCGCACGGAGGACGGCGCGAACATCACCGCCGACCACATCCGCGCCCTCGGCAACTGGGACGCCGACGCCCAGCCGAGCCAGGAGATCCAGTTCACCCCGGCCCGGGTGATCATGCAGGACTTCACCGGCGTGCCGTGCGTGGTCGACCTCGCCACCATGCGCGAGGCCGTCAAGGAGCTGGGCGGCGACCCGGCCAAGATCAACCCGCTGGCCCCGGCCGAGCTGGTCATCGACCACTCCGTCATCGCCGACAAGTTCGGCACCAAGGACGCCTTCACCCAGAACGTCGAGATCGAGTACGGCCGCAACAAGGAGCGCTACCAGTTCCTGCGCTGGGGCCAGACCGCCTTCGACGAGTTCAAGGTCGTCCCGCCGGGCACCGGCATCGTCCACCAGGTGAACATCGAGCACCTGGCCCGCACCGTCATGGTCCGCGGCGGCCAGGCCTACCCCGACACCTGCGTCGGCACCGACTCGCACACCACCATGGTCAACGGCCTGGGCGTGCTGGGCTGGGGCGTCGGCGGCATCGAGGCCGAGGCCGCCATGCTGGGCCAGCCGGTCTCCATGCTGATCCCGCGCGTGGTCGGCTTCAAGCTGACCGGCCAGCTGCCGGCCGGCACCACCGCCACCGACCTGGTGCTCACCATCACCGAGATGCTGCGCAAGCACGGTGTGGTCGGCAAGTTCGTCGAGTTCTACGGCGACGGCATCGGCGCCATCCCGCTGGCCAACCGCGCCACCATCGGCAACATGTCGCCGGAGTTCGGCTCGACCTGCGCGATCTTCCCGATCGACGCCGAGACCATCAACTACCTGAAGCTCACCGGCCGCGACGAGCAGCAGCTCGCCCTGGTCGAGGCGTACGCCAAGGAGCAGGGCCTCTGGCACGACCCGTCGGTCGAGCCGGTCTACTCCGAGTACCTGGAGCTGGACGTCTCCACCGTCGTCCCGTCGATCTCCGGCCCGAAGCGCCCGCAGGACCGCGTGATCCTGGCCGAGGCCGCCCAGAAGTTCGCCGAGGCGCTGCCGGCGTACTCCGCCGAGGCCTCGAAGCCGACCACCGTCACCTCCCCCGACGGCTCGACCTACGAGATCGACAACGGCGCGGTCGTGATCGCCTCGATCACCTCCTGCACCAACACCTCCAACCCCTCCGTCATGCTGGGCGCCGCCCTGCTGGCGAAGAAGGCCGTGGAGAAGGGCCTGCAGGTCAAGCCCTGGGTCAAGACCACCCTGGCGCCCGGCTCCAAGGTCGTCATGGACTACTACGAGAAGGCCGGCCTGCTCCCCTACATGGAGAAGTTGGGCTTCAACCTGGTCGGCTACGGCTGCGTCACCTGCATCGGCAACTCGGGCCCGCTGCCCGAGGAGGTCTCGGCCGCCGTCAACGAGTCCGACCTCGCGGTCGTCTCGGTGCTCTCCGGCAACCGCAACTTCGAGGGCCGGATCAACCCCGACGTCAAGATGAACTACCTGGCCTCCCCGCCGCTGGTGGTCGCCTACGCCCTCGCCGGCAACATGAACGTCGACATCACCAAGGACGCCCTGGGCAAGGACGCCGACGGCAACGACGTCTTCCTCGCCGACATCTGGCCGTCGGAGCAGGAGGTCGCCGACGTCGTCGCGGGCTCCATCGACCAGGACATGTTCGACAAGGGCTACCAGGACGTCTTCGCCGGCGACCACCGCTGGCAGTCGCTCCCGGTCCCGACCGGCAACACCTTCGAGTGGGACGCCGAGTCCACCTACGTCCGCAAGCCCCCGTACTTCGAGGGCATGGCCAAGACCCCGAGCCCGGTGACCGACATCGCCGGCGCCCGCGTCCTGGCCAAGCTGGGCGACTCGGTCACCACCGACCACATCTCCCCGGCCGGCAACATCAAGCCGGGCACCCCGGCGGCGCAGTACCTGACCGCCAACGGTGTCGAGAAGCGCGACTTCAACTCCTACGGCTCGCGCCGCGGCAACCACGAGGTCATGATCCGCGGCACCTTCGCCAACATCCGCCTGCGCAACCAGATCGCGCCGGGCACCGAGGGCGGCTACACCCGCGACTTCACCCAGGCCGACGCGCCGGTGTCGTTCATCTACGACGCCTCGCAGAACTACCAGGCCGCCGGCATCCCGCTGGTCGTCCTGGCCGGCAAGGAGTACGGCTCCGGTTCGTCCCGCGACTGGGCCGCCAAGGGCACCGCGCTGCTCGGCGTCAAGGCCGTCATCGCCGAGTCCTACGAGCGCATCCACCGCTCGAACCTGATCGGCATGGGCGTCCTGCCGCTGCAGTTCCCCGAGGGCCAGAACGCCGACTCCCTCGGCCTGACCGGCGAGGAGACCTTCTCGATCACCGGCGTGACCGAGCTCAACGAGGGCCGCACCCCCGCGACCGTCAAGGTCGAGGCGGTCGGCGCCGACGGGACCAGCAAGGAGTTCGACGCGGTCGTCCGCATCGACACCCCCGGTGAGGCGGACTACTACCGCAACGGCGGCATCCTGCAGTACGTGCTGCGCTCGCTGATCGGCTGAGACCAGCCCCGCACCAGCGGCTGAGAGGGGCCGGACCGCACCGCGCGGTCCGGCCCTTCCGCGTGCCGCCGCGTCCGCACCGCTGCCAGGGCCGGCCCCTGGGAAGCACCGAGGGGCCCCCCGTGCTCGCGCACCCCGGGACCCACGGGGCGAGG
>NZ_JBEPAK010000045.1:0-34487 GCF_040298565.1 Kitasatospora sp. NPDC001539
CGGGCCGTGAGCGGTGCGGAAGCCCCGACGGCGCCGGGCGGGGCGGACGCCGGGCGAGGCGGACGCCGGGCGAGGCGGACGCCGGGCGAGGCGGACGCCGGGCGAGGCGGACGCTGCCCGGGGCGGCGGGAGGAGCAGACGCGCCGGAGCCGCTGTCGAAGGCGGGGCCTAACCCGGCGCACCGGCCCGGGCCACCAGCAGCGACCACTGCGCGAGGAGCACGGCCAACTCCTCGCGCCCGAGGTGGCCCGGCGAGCTGACCGCCAGCCGCGGACCTGACCGGACCGTGAACTGCACCGGACCGAACGCGGGGTTGACCCAGGACTGCAGCAGCCACCCCTCGGGGAGGACCGGCTCCGCGTGCAGGGCGAAGGAGTAGCGGCCCCGGTCCTGCTCCGGACGGCGCCGCAGCAGTTCCTGCCAGGCCGCCAGGGCGAGCCCGGCCGCGTCCCCGACCGCGTTCCCGGCCGCGGCCGGGAACGGTCCGGTCACCGTGACCGCCCGCGCCCCGGCCGCCGGCACCTCGCCCGCCACGGGCGCCGCTCCGGCGCCGCCGCCGGGACCGCGCAGCGCCCGCTCCACCTCCGCCGCGGCCCCCGGGCCGGCCGGGCAGCCGACCCACGCCTGGGGGCCGTCCCAGCCGTCCCGCACGGCGACGGTGAACCGCGGGTCGCCGGCCACCGGCGCCAGGCGCTCGCGCAACCGCTGCACCGTCAGCAGCGGGGCCACCGCGTGCAGCACCGCCGATTCAGCCATCTCCCGCACTCCCCTCCGGCGGCCACCGCCGCAGCCAGATCCGACTCCGTTGCCCCCGTATCACGAACGAGGCCATCAGCCGGGCGTCCGTCGTCGCCGGCGCCTCCAGCAGCGCCGTGCGCGCCGCCCACGGCTCTCCCCCGGTGCGGGCGATGCCCAGCAGGGCGGCGCCGCCCCGCGCCGGGAAGGAGAGGGTCACGTCCCCCACCCCCTCGGCCAGCCCCCGGCCGGTGGCCTTCACGGCGGCCTCCAGCAGGGTCCAGGCGGAGAAGAAGAACTCCGGTCCGGCCCCGTCGGCCTGCGGGGGCAGGGCCGGGTAGAGCGAGGCGAGCACCTGGGTGGCGGACGGGATGAGCCGGATCCGCTCCAGGTCCACCCCCAGCGCCCCCTGCTCCGAGATGCCGAGCAGCAGCAGGTCCTCGGAGCGCGACCAGCTCACCCTCAGCTCCGGATGGTCCGGCAGGTAGGGCTTGCCGCCCCTGGTGCGGGCCAGCCGGACCGCTCCCGGGGCCTCCCCCAGCCGCGTGGCCAGCAGCCGCCTGACGGCCAGTCGGGACCGCAGGAAGAGCCGGGCGTCCTCGCCGTTCAGGTAGCCGGCCGCCCGGCGGCGCTCCTCCTCGGTCAGGTCCACCGCGTAGTGCGCCGGCGACAGGGGCTCGGCGTCGGCCGTCAGGTCGGCCAGCCAGGCCTCCACCCCGGCGCCCGGGGCGGTCACGTCGGACGCAGGCCGAAGACCTGCGTGGCCGATCGGGAGGGGTCGCCGGGCCGCAGGTGCAGTTCCCCGCGCCCGGGCAGCAGCACCACGGCGGCGACCGTGCGCTCGCGCCGGATGTCGCCCTCGTCCGGCACGCAGATCGGCGGCCTGGACAGCAGGGCGAAGTGCTCCTCCGGCCCGGCCGCCGGGTCGAGCTCGGCGAGCCCGGCCCGGGCCTCCTTGAGGCGGCGTACCGAGGAGTTGCGGGCGAACACGTTCAGCTCGTCGCCGCGCGCCAGGTCCGGGTCCAGGAAGTGGTTGGTGTGGGCGGTCTCGTGCGTTTCCACCACCCGCAGCTCGTCCCCCAGGACCTCGACGCAGACGGCCCGCTCCCGGTCGCACAGGGTCAGCGAGCGGGAGCTGGCCAGCCGCATCCCGCGCAGCAGCTCCAGCGCCTCGGTCACGCTGCCGGCGGTGTCCAGCAGGTGGCGGATCGCCAGGTACGGGGGCAGCCCGGGCCGCCAGTCGCCGCCGAGCACCAGGTTGAGCCCGATCGCCAGCCCGTCGCTGTTCAGCCCGAGGTACCCGAGCAGTCCGGCGAAGGAGAGCACCAGCGAGCGCCGGGCGGACCCGACCGGCGCCACCTCCAGGACGGCGATCGCGTCGTCCAGGTTGCCGTTCAGGTCCACGGTCTGGGCCAGCACCGGGTGCCCGGTGTACCGACCGCCGGCCCGCGCGTAGGTGGTGCAGTCGCCGGCCGTCGGCACCTTCTGGTAGCCCATGATCTCCCGCCGCAGCTGGAGCAGCCAGGCCTCGTCAGGGCTCAGCCCGGCCCCGGCGGCCAGGCCCTCGACCTCGGCGGCCAGGTCCGGGGCGGCGGCCGCGACCGCCGCCCGGTAGGCGTCGATCCGCGGCCGCAGCCCGTCCAGGGTCAGCGGGGTGGCCGTCAGGTGGTCGAGCCGGGCCAGCCCGTCGTCCAGGAAGGCGCGCAGCTCACCGGCCAGCGCCCGCCCGTGCTGCTCGCCCCGCTCGAACGCGGTGCCCGTCAGCAGCAGCCGCCCGGTCATGCCCCCTCCTGTCGGACCACCCGCGGGCCGCGGGCCAACTGCTCGCGCACCTCGGGCCATTCGTCGCGCAGCACGCTGTAGAAGACGGCGTTGCGGCGCCGGCCGCCCGGCATCGGGTTGAAGCTGCGCAGCGTGCCCTCCTCGCGGGCGCCGATGTTCAGCAGTCCGCGCCGGGCCTGCTTGTTCAGCTCGTCGGTCTTGAACTCCACCCGCAGGGCGCCCATGGACTCGAAGGCGTGCTGCAGCAGCAGGTACTTGGCCCAGCGGTTGACCCCCTTGCCCTGGAAGTCCAGGCCCAGCCAGGACCAGCCGATCTCCAGGCGGCCGTCCGCCTCGGCCATGTTGCCGAAGCTCATCGACCCGGCCACCCGGCCGGTCCGCTTGTCGGTGATCACGAACACCGCCCGCCGGCACGCCTGGTGGTCCGCCAGGGTGGCGTCGAAGAAGGCCTCGTAGTCCTCCGGGGACTCGATCCGGGTCACGAAGTACCGCCAGATGTCCGGCGCCAGCGCGATAGCGCGCAGCCCGTCCCGATCGGCGGCGGTCAGCGGGCTCAGCCGCACGAACTCGTTCTCCAGCACCACCGGTGCGTCAACGGCCCAGGTTCCCATGGTCACACCGCCTCGACGGTCGAGGGGGTGACGGCGTCGACGACCTCGCGCAGCGTGGTCATCCGGGCCAGGTCGTGCTCGGTGAATCGGGACAGGTCGGTGCCGGTCTCGTCGCACAGCGAGGTGAGGAAGAGCACCTTGTTGAGCGAGGTCAGGCCGTAGCGGGCGGCCAGGTCGGCGTCCGGGTCGATCGTCTCCGGCTCGACGGGACTGGTCAGTACCAGCACCAGGTTCTCCCGGGCCGCGGTCTCGGTCTCAGCGTGCATGGATACCCTCCTGGGGGTTGGCGAGGTCAGCTGCGTAGGCGGCCCGGATCTGCGGGCGCCGGGGTTTGAACTGCGAGGTGAGCAGGCCGTTCTCGACGGTGAACGGCTCGCGCGCGACGATCGCCCGGGCGATCCGCTCGTCCTTGCCGAGCGCCGCGTTGGCGTCGGCGAGCGCGTCGGCGATCGCGGCCTCGTCGGGCGGGTAGTGGGTGGGGCGGACCACGGCGACCAGCTCGGTCTGCTGCGGGCAGAACAGCACCGCCTCGGCTACGGCGGGCCCGGAGGTCAGCCGCTCCTCGATCGGCCGGACCACGATCTTCTTGCCGTTCTCCAGCACGATCACGTCGTCCGCGCGGCCGAGGATGTAGAGGTAGCCGTCCTGGTCGATCAGGCCGAGGTCGCCGGTGCGGACGATGCCGCCGGGCCGGAAGACCTTCTCGCTGTCGCCGGGGGCGGCGTAAGCGTAGTGGTCGTTGACGGGGTGGACGCTGCGCACGCTGATCACGCCGTCGGCGTCCAGCAGCACCTCCTTGCCGGGCACCACCCGGCCCACGCTGCCCTCGCGGGAGGCGCCGGGGTGGTTCTTGGCCACGATGCAGGTCTCGTTCAGGCCGTAGCCCTCGAAGATCGGCAGTCCGGCCTCGTTGAAGAAGCGCAGCGTCGCGGGGGCCGCCGGGGCGGAGCCGGTCCACAGGTAGCGGATCCGGTCGCCGAAGAGCTGCACGGCCTGCTCGCCGACCGGCTTCCCCGAACGGGCCGCCCGGGCCTCGATGTGCCGCCGGGCGGTCTCGAAGAAGGCCGGCACGCCCATCACCACCGTCGGTCGGGCCCGCCGCAGGGTGGCGAAGGCGGCCTCGTAGGTGGAGACGGTCACGTCGTGGCCGTGCCGCAGCGCGGAGTAGATCCAGTACCGCTGCTGCAGCAGCGACAGCGGCAGGAAGACGAACAGGTCGTCGCCCGGCCGGTGGTGGAACATGTCCTGGACGGCGCGCAGCGAGCCGTCGACGGAGGCGGCCGTGGCGCCCAGGCCCTTGGGCTCGCCGGTGCTGCCGGAGGTGAACTTGACGGTGGTCACCTGCCCGGGCTCCCAGACCACCGGCTCGGGTGCCGCGTCGGCCTTCTCGACCAGCCGGTCCACCTCGGCCAGCGGCAGTGCGCCGGCGGCCTCGGTCGGGCGGTCGGTGAACAGCAGCCGCAGTCCGTACCGGCTGATCAGCTGCTGGTCCGGCTCGAACTTGCCGGGCTCGAAGCCGGCCGTCTCGGCGCCCAGCCAGAGCGCCGCCAGGTCCAGCAGCACCCACGGCAGGCTGTTGGCCGCCAAGATCCCGATCCGGTCGCCCGGGCCGATCCCCAGCTCGGCCAGCGCGCTCGCCAGCCGCCCGGCCCGGCGGTGCAGTTCGGCCAGCTCCAGGGTCTCGGTGCCGTCCAGCCTGGCGAACGAGATCCGCCCGCCGGTCGGCGCGTTCGCCGTGATCCGGTTGACGATCACCGCTGCCCCTCCTTCGCCGCCACGGCCGCGTCCACGTGCGCGGCCATCAGTCGCACCGTCTCCAGCGCGGCCAGCTGGCCGAGTTGGATGCCCACGCCGAAGCGCTTGCGCACCGCGGTGAGGATCCGCGCGGCACTGATCGAGTCGCCGCCCAGCGCGTAGATGTTGTCGTGCGGCCCGACCGCCGGCCGGTTCAGGATCTGCGCCCAGATGCGGGTCAGTTCGGTCTCGGTCGGCCCGGCCTCGCCGTCGTCGGCCACCGGCGCGGCCGCCTGCTCGGCCGGCTCGGCCACCGGCGCCCGGCGGATCAGCTCGCCCCGGTCCACCTTGCCGTTGCGGGTCAGCGGCAGCTCCTCGTGCCACACCACGGCGGCCGGGACCATGTACTCGGGCAGCGCCTCCCGCAGGTCGTCACGGAT
Organism: Kitasatospora sp. NPDC001539; assembly: GCF_040298565.1. Lineage (NCBI taxonomy): Bacteria > Bacillati > Actinomycetota > Actinomycetes > Kitasatosporales > Streptomycetaceae > Kitasatospora > Kitasatospora sp. NPDC001539. The sequence continues at coordinate 5,303 of NZ_JBEPAK010000045.1, forward strand.
GGCCTGCACGTCGGGCCGGTCGGCGCCGGCGGGCACCAGGTGGGCCACCAGCCGGTCGCCGCGGCTGCCCTCCTGGCGGACCACCACGGCCTGGCGCACCGCCGGCAGCGCGGCCAGCCTGGTCTCCACCTCGCCGGCCTCGATCCGGTAGCCGTTGACCTTGATCTGGAAGTCGCTGCGGCCCAGGATCTGGATCTCGCCGCTGGGCAGGTAGCGGCCCAGGTCGCCGGTCCGGTAGAGCCGCTCGCCGAGCCGCTCGTCGTAGCGGAACTTCTCGGCGGTGCGCTCCTCGTTGCGCCAGTAGCCCTTGGCCACCCCGGCTCCGGCGCCGCAGATCTCGCCGGTCACCCAGTCCGGCGCGTCCTGGCCGTCCGCGTCCAGCACGTAGGCGCGGTTGTTGACGTTCGGACGGCCGTAGGGGATGGACTCGGAGCCGTCCTCCCACTCCTCGACCGGGTGCAGGATGTTCCAGATCGTGGTCTCGGTCGGTCCGCCGAGCGAGACCACCTCCAGGCCCGGAACCAGCCGGCGCAGCGCCGCCGGCAGCGCGGGCGGCAGCCGGTCCCCGCTCATCATCACCAGCCGCAGGGCCGGCGGCGCCGTGCCCTCGGCCAGCGCCTGGTCGTGCATCAGACCGACGATGGCGGGCACCGAGTTCCACACCGTCACCCCGCCCGACTCGCACATCCGCAGCCAGTGCGCGGGGTCGACGGCCCGGTCGGCGTCCGGCATCACCAGCGCGGCGCCCGCGGTCAGCGCGCCGAACACGTCCCAGACGGACAGGTCGAAGTTGAAGGCGCTGATCGCGAAGAACCGGTCGTCCTGGTGGATGCCGAACCGGGTGTAGCAGTCGGCCACCACGTTGGCCACGTTGCGGTGGGTGACCATCACGCCCTTGGGCGCGCCGGTGGTGCCGGAGGTGTAGAGCACGTAGGCCAGGTCGTCCGGGTCGGCGCCGGCCAGCGGTTCGAGCAGCGCGGGCGCACCGGTCGGCGCCGGGTCGGTGGCGTCCAGCCGCAGGACGGCGCGGCCGTCCCGGTCGGCGTCGGCCACGTTGGTCAGCACGCAGCGGACCTCGCCGTCGGCCAGCATGTACCGGCGGCGTTCCTCGGGCAGTGCCGCGTCCACCGGCAGGTAGGCGGCCCCGGCCAGCACCGTGGCCAGGATGCCGATGATCTGCTCCGGCCCGCGCCGCATCACCAGGCCCACCAGCTCGTTGCGGCCGACTCCGTGCGAGCGCAGCCAGGCGGCGGTCCGCGCCGCACGGCGGTGCAGTTCGCCGTAGCTCATCCGGAGCTGGGAGGTGATCAGGGCGGGGTTGTCCGGGCAGCTGGTCGCCCGCTCGGTGAAGGCGTCCTGGAGCAGCACGTCGGGCAGCTCCACGGCGGTGTCGTTGGCCGCCCGCCGGCGCCGCAGCTGGTCGCCGGGGAGCAGGTCGAAGCCGGTGCGGGCCCAGCTCCGCTCCTCCAGCAGCTGCTCCAGGAGGGACTGGTAGCCCTGGGTCAGGGCCTCCAGCAGGCCGGCCGGGAAGAGCTCGTCCAGCCCGTCGAGCTGGATCACCAGGCCCTGGTGCTGCTCCATCGCGAAGGCGTTCAGCCAGATCTGCGGGGTCTGGCTGACGCTGAACACCTCCGGGCCGAACAGTTCGAACGCCGAACCGTCCACCTCCTCGGTGTAGCCGATCGCGCTGTTGAAGGTGAACGGCATCCGCGCCTCGGCGCTGCCGCGCCGCCGGCCCAGCTCGCGCAGCACCTCGATGCCGGACTGGTGCCGGTGGTCCAGGTCGGTGCGCAGCCGCCGCTGGAGCGCCTGGGCGCGGGCCGCGAAGGGCTTGCCGCGGTCGACCTCGATCTCCACCAGCAGGGTGTCGGAGAACTGGCCCACGGCCTCGGCGATCCGGTGGTGCACCGGCGGGCGGTTGGCCACCGTGGTGGTCACGGTGAACCGCTCGCCGGCGCCCCAGCGGGAGAGCACCTCGCCGTAGGCGGCCAGCAGCGCACCGGACGGGGTGAGCTTCTCCTCGGCGGCCCGGCGCTTGAACGCGGCCCACTGCGCGGCGTCCAGCCGCACCTGGCGCTGGACGAACCGCGGCCGGGTGATCGCGGCCGGGCTCGCCGCCACCGGCAGGTCGGGGTGGGCCGCCAACTGGTCCAGCCGGCCCGACCAGTAGGTCCGGGAGCGGGCCGCGGGCGCCTTGACCGCGGCCGCCGCCAGTGCCGAGACGTAGTCCTCCAGCGGCAGTTCGGCGCCCTCGGGGGCCGACTCGCCCTGGTAGGCACGCCACCACTCGCGGAAGAACAGGAAGGAGCTGATCCCGTCCATCACCAGGCCGTCGTGGCTGACGTGCAGCACCATCGCCCGGTCGGAGAGCTCGGTCACCTCGACCGCCAGCAGCGGCGCGCGGTCGGCGGGCAGCACCCGGTGCGAGCGCTCCTCGCGCAGCGCGGCCCGGGTCCGCAGCTGCTGCTCGGGGCTCTGCCCGCGCAGGTCGAGCCGCTCGATCAGCACCGGGGCGACCGACTCCTCCACCACCTGGCGGCCGTCCTCGGTGAACCGGGCCCGCAGCGCGTCGTGCCGGGCGATCACCGCGTTCAGCGCCGCCTCCAGCCGGCCGACGTCCCAGTGGCCCTCGATCTCGTGGTAGACGTGACTGGCGGTGGAGATCTCGAACACGCCGCCGCGGCCGAGCAGGTAGGCGTGCTGCAACGGGGTGAGCGGGAAGCTGCCGCTCTCGGGCAGGGTGGCCGCGCTCAGGTACTCGACCAGCTCGGCCTTCAACCGCTTGATGCGGCCGACCAGTTCCGGGTCCATCCGGTCGCGCATGCCCTGCAGGCGCAGGTCCGCTCCGGTCACCGAGACGGACAGGCCCCGCTCCTCGATGTCCTGGACCAGTTCGACGAGTTCGGCGTTCATGCCGCCGCCTCCACGACCGCCGTGCCCGCCCGCTCGCCGATCAGCCCGGCCAGTGCGGCCAGGTCGTGCTCGCCGAGCAGCTCGTCCACCAGCACGTCCACGTCCAGCGCGGTGAGCAGCTGGTACTGCAGCTGGACCGCCTGCAGCGAACTGATGCCCAGGTCGATCAGGGTGGCGTCGGCGGCCGGCCGTTCGGCCAGCTGGAGCGCCTCGGTCACCAGGTCGGTGAGCAGGCCCAGGTGCTCGGGCTGTTCGGCGGCCGGGGCGGTGAAGAACACCGCGTCCGCCAGGGTGACCTCGGTGCCCGGCGCCAGCAGCTCGACCGAGGTCGGCCAGTGCGCCGGCTCCGGCAGGCCCAGCGCGGCCGAGAGCCGGGCGGCGAAGCGCGGCATCACCGGCGCCGCCACCCGCGCCAGCAGCTTCGCGGCCGCCAGCTCGAGCGCCACCGCCGTACGGGCCTCGGCCCGCCAGCGGGCGTCGTCCGCGGTCAGGCTCTCCAGCTCGGCGAACCGGACCGTGTCGCGCACGATGCCGTCCAGTTCCGCGGCGGCCTGGTTGAGCGAGAACCCGGCCTGGCCGAGCGCACCGGTCACCGCGGTCAGCCGGGCGCCGAGCCGGGCCAGGAACGCGGTCTGCTCCGGGGTCCAGTTGCCGGCGTCCGGGGCCGCGCCGTCGTACTCCTTGCGGACCCGGGCGCCCAGGTCGGTCAGCCAGTGCTCCCAGGTGCCAACGAGGGTCTCGGTCAGCACCCGCTGGTACTCCTCGCGGCGGAAGTTGGTGCGCCGGCCCTCGGGCCGGGTGAGGCTGAGGAAGAACCGCACCGCGTCGACCGTGTCGGCGGCGAGGATCTCCTTGCCCCAGATCGCGTGCCGCCGGCTGGTGGAGAACTTGGCGCCCTCCAGCAGGTAGAACTCGTTGACGTGGTAGTCGATGTCAGGCGTCCAGTCGGGGTACGCGACCCGGTACAGCGCGGGGTAGAGCACACCGTGGTAGAAGCTGTTGTCGTAGCCGAAGAAGTGGACGATCTTCCAGTCGGCGCCGGGCTCCGCGGCCCGCCAGTCCTGGTCCAGCCGGCGGCCGAGCGCCTGGATGCCGTGCAGGAAGCCGTAGGACATCTCCGGCCAGACCCAGATCACCTGGTCGGCGCCGGCCTCCTCGGCCGGGCGCACGCCCCAGTCGGCCGGGTGGCTGATCGGGATGTCCACCTCCGGGCGGGCGAACAGCCGCCGGGCGAGGTCGCGCAGCCGGACCGGGACCCGGCCCAGTCGGTGGTGCGCGGCGATCTCGTCCTCGAACTCGTGCAGCGGCAGCGAGAAGCGGGTCGCGGTGCCGGTCCGCGGCGCTGCCTGCGAGCGGGCCGAGCGCGGGTCGACCAGGTCGACCACCAGGTTGGGCTCGCCGCACTCCTCGCAGATGTTGCCGCTGGTCCCGGCGGCGCAGGTCGGGCAGGTGCCCTTGACGTCCACCTCGTAGAGGTAGGTGCCGCTCTCACCGTCGAACAGGGCCGGTGCGGCCTTCGGGGCGACCGTGCCGGAGTCGACCAGCCGGGTGAAGAACTCCCGCAGCCCGTCCGGGTACTCGGCGTCCGCGTTGGTCACCGTGTACTGGTCCAGCGGGATGTCCATCAGCTCCAGGGTGGCCGCGATCTCCGCGCTGAAGTGCGCGGCGGTCTCCGCCGGGGTGTTGCCGTCGCGCTCGGCCGCGCCGACGACGTAGCTCTGGAAGTCGTCGCTGCCGGTCAGGTGCCAGGCGCGGGCGCCGTTCATCCGCTGGAACCGGACGAACGCGTCGGCGCCCAGGTACGGGCCGGACAGGTGGCCCAGGTGGAGGTCCCCGTTCGGGGTGGGCGGCGTGGAGAAGACGAAGACCGGCCGGTCCCCGAAGCCGGTGCCCGCGGGGGCGGTGGCCGCCCGGGCGGCGCGCTCGGCGTCGCGCCAGTACTGGGTGACGAACACCAGGTCGTCGGCGCCGGTGTTGTGCAGCACGTGCGTCTCGAAGGGCTCGAACAGGGCGACCGTGCCCGGCACCGCCGGGTGGCGCTCCCCGCCGACCTCGAACTCGCCGCGGCCGGCCACGATCACGAAGAACTCGGTCTCATCGTGCCGGTGCAGCTCGGAGCTGACGCCCGGAGCGACCCGGCCCCAGCCGGCGCCCGAGCCCTGACCGCCCGCGATTCCCTCGATGCTGCTCATGTCGATGCCGAAGGCCTCGTGCAGCACGCCCTCGTCGTAGCTGCTCAGTATCATGCGTTACTCCTGGTCGGACTGGTCAGGAACGGAATGTCGATCAGATCGGCGGCCTGCGCGGCGATCGCGGGGGCCAACCGGTAGCCGGAGCCGTTGGCGGCACCGGCGAAGACCACCCGCGGGTCGGCGGGCAGCGGGCGGACGACCGGCTCGCCGGTGCCGCTGTAGGCGTCGCAGAAGACCCGCCCGGAGGCGCAGTGCGCCGCGTACTCGGGGGCGACGGCGCGCAGCACCGCCAGCGCGTCGCCGAGGTCCTGGTCGGACAGGCCCTCGCCCAGCGCGTCGGGGTCCACGCCCCACTCCTGGCAGGTGTAGCTGAACAGCCAGTGCCCGCGGTCGTGCAGCGGGAGCAGGAAGGCGTCCTCCGCCTGGAAGACGACCGCCCGGTCGGTCGGCGCGGGCACCAGGTCGATGTGCAGCGCCACCACCTTCTTCACCCGCACCCCCAACGGGGCGACCAGCTCGCGCCAGGCCGGGGCCGCGATCCACGGCCCGGGGGCCAGCACCACCTGGCCGGCCGTCAGTTCGCTGCCGTTGCTCAGCGCCAGGGTGATCCGCTCGGGGCCGAGGCCGATCGCGGTGACGCCGGTGCCCTCGTGCACCACCGCGCTGCTGCCGCGCAGCTCGCTGGCGAGCCGACCGGTCAGACCGGCCACGTCCGCGTACTGGCCGCCCTCGACGTGCCAGACGCCCGCGGTGGCCGGGGTCGGCCGGGCGCTGGCCAGGTAGCTCCCGCGCACCGTCTGCTCCGCGCCGACCACGTCCATGCCCACCTGGTGGATCGGCAGTTCCGGTCGGTGCGAGGTCAGCTCGGCGTAGTACTGCTCGCTGTAGGCGGCCATGCCGCGCACCCGGCCGGTCGCGCCGCGCGGGAAGTGCAGGCCGGCCGAGCGGCGGCTGGCGCCGGAGCCGACCGAGTCCCGGTCCAGCACCGCCACCGTCCGCTCCGGGCGCCGGGCGAGCAGTTCACGTGCGGTCAGGCAGCCGATGATGCCGCCGCCGACGACCGCGATGTCGACCTCGTTCATCGCCGCTCACGCTCCCCAGCCGGCGTCGGCCCCGACCTTGGCGGACCAGTCGATGAAGGACTCGAGGGGCTCGTTGCTGCGCAGCCCGCGGATCCGGTCGACGATGCGGCGGCTGCGCCAGGCGTTCAGGCTGAGGTTGGGGTCGGCCAGGCCGCGCTGCTGCTTGGCCGCGTTCTGCACGAAGATGTTGCGGTCGGCCGGACCGTCCCAGCGGACCGCGTAGTCCTGGTCGATCCGCAGCTCCTCGCCCTCGCGCTCCAGGCGGTCGGCGATCGGGGCCAGGAAGTCGGTGGCGGCCGGGCGGAAACCGGTGGCCCAGACGATCACGTCGGCGTCGATCCGCTCGGTGCCCTGGCGCTGGTCGTTGTGGCGCACCTCGACCGTCCAGCCTCCGCCGTCGGCGGCCCGCACCGTCTCCATGGTGCGGTTGGGGGCCAGCAGCACCAGGTCCTCGGCGCCCTCGATGAACCGGTGGACGTAGATCCGCTGGTAGATCTCGCGCAGGGTGGCCTCGGAGACCCCGTCGCTGGTCAGGATGTGCTCGGCGTTGAACCGCTCCCGGGCCGCCGGCGCCAGCCGGTAGAAGTACTCGGCGTGGCCCGGCATGTAGAAGTCGTTGGTGAAGGGCGAGTCGTCGATCGGGAAGTAGTTGCGCCGGCGGGAGATCCAGGAGACCCGGCGCGGCAGCTCGCTGCCCGACCGCGAGATGAGGTCCAGGAAGGCCTCGGCGCCGGACTGCCCGCCGCCGATCACCGCGACCCGCTTGCCGCCCAGGTGCTGGGCCCGGTCCAGGAACTCGCTGACGTGGAACTGGGTCGGGCCGATCAGCCCGGCGGCCTGCGGCGGCACCCACGGGCGGTTGCCCACCCCGAGCACCAGGTTGTCCGCGGTCAGCCGGCGCCGGTCGGTGTCCACCACGAACCGTGCGCCGTCGAAGTCGACCGCCCGGACCTCCTCGCCGAACCGCACGTTCGGGTTGCGGCGACTGGCCCAGTCCAGGTAGTTGCGGAACTCCTGCCGGGGCACGTCGCTGAACTGGGCGTTGAGGAAGTGGTAGATCCGGCCGTGCTCGTGCAGGTAGGCGAGGAAGGAGAACGGGTTGGTCGGGTCGGTCAGGCTGACCAGGTCCTTGTAGAGCGAGACCTGCAGGGTGGAGCCGGGCATCTGCTGCCCGTCGTGCCAGCCGAACTTCTCCTTGCGGTCGAGGAAGAGGTTGCTGACCTCGGGCTCGCTGTGCAGCAGTGAGGCCAGGCTCAGGTTGGCGGGACCGGCGCCGACGCCCAGGCAGGTGTAGTGGGCCTCGGCGGGGTGGGTGTGGGACATGTTGCGGGCCTCTCTTTGTTCTCGGACGACGAAGGTGGAGAGTGGAGAAGCGGGCACAGCGCACTGCCCGCCCAACGGGGCGTCAGGGAAGGTGGGGTGGGGGCGGAGGGTCAGTCCGCGCGGGGGGCGGGCCGCACGGCGGCCAGGCCGAGGACGGTGGCCGCCAGCGAACCGAGCGCCAGCAGCGGCCAGACCAGCACGCCGGCCTGGATGAACAGCCAGCCGCCCAGCATCGGGCCGAGCGCACTGCCCAGGCCGAACACGAACTGGAAGCTGCCGATGTAACGGCCCTTCAGCTGCTCCGGCCCGGCGGTCCCGGGGTAGGCGAACACCGTGGGGCCGCCGATGATCTCGCCGATCGACCAGACCAGGGTGCCCAGCACAATCGCGGCCGCCCCGATCGGCAGTGCGTAGCAGGCCACTCCGGCGCCGACCAGGGCGAATCCGAGGCCGATGGTGATCCGCGCCGGCCAGGACTGGGCGAGCCGGGTGACCAGCAGCTCGAAGGCGATCACCACGAAGCCGTTGAGCGCGACCGCGACGGTGTACCAGACGAAGGCCAGGTGCTGGTCCTGCACGAACAGCGGCAGGGTGGACAGGTACTGGACGTAGACGACGGCGTGGCAGAAGGCGGCGGCCAGGTAGCGCAGGTAGCGGCGGTCGCGCAGCACGGCGCGGTAGCCGCCGGCCTGCGGCGCCGCGGCCGCGGTGGCACTGCGGCGGGTCGCGGCGGGCAGCGTGGCCAGGGCGAGGACCGCGTAGGCCAGCGCGATCAGCGCCTCGCCCCAGAAGAGCAGCAGGTACCGGTCGTGGCCCGCGTGGTAGAGCCAGAAGCCGACCAGCGGGGCCGCGGTGGCGCCCAGGTTCAGGCCGAAGCGGTACATCGCGAAGACCATCACCTGCCGCTCGTCCGGCGTGAGTTCGGCGAGCAGGGTGGCCGAGGCGGGCCGGAAGACCTGCGCGCTGAGGCCGGCCAGGCCGACCGCCGCCATCAGCAGGCCGTACCCGGGCAGGTAGAGCAGGGCCGCGGTGAGCACCGCGGTCGCGCTCATGCTGACCACGGTGGCGTTGCGCACGCCCAGCCGGTCCGCGAGCGAGCCGCCGACCAGCACGCCGAGCACGGCGCCACCGCCGTACACGCCGAGCGCCAGCACGGTCTCCGGCTTGGAGTAGCCCTTCGAGCCGAGGAAGAGCACCAGGAAGACGTTGAGGAAGCCGCTGAGCCGGTTGACCAGCACGCCGGCCAGCACGGTCTTCACCGCGAGCGGCGAGTCCCGGAAGGTGGCCCAGACCGTCACCCGGGGCGGCGCCGGTTCGGCCACCGCCTGGGCCTGCTCGATCGGCTCCGGGCGGACGGTGTCAGTCGACATCGCGCACCTCGATCGCGACCGCCGCGCGCACCCGCTGCTCCAGCGCGTCCAGCTCCTCGGGCGAGGGCGCGTCGATCAGGAAGCAGACCGCACGGTCCTCGGAGCTCTCCAGCGGACCGAGCCGGCTGCCGCGCTCCTTGAGCACCAGCACCGCGCGCAGCTCCGCCGGCTCGCCGGGGCCGCCGACCGGCGGGTCCGGCCAGATCCCGGCCTCGCCGAGCCAGACCGGGCGGACGCCGGGCCAGTCCACCCGGACGTCGTCCAGGATCCCCTCCCGGTGCTCCAGGTAGACCTGCCGGGTCCAGCGGCGCGGCTCGGGGTAGCCGGCCGGCTCGCCCAGTGCCAGCCGGACGATCTCCGGCTCCAGCGGTTCTCCGGTGGCCAGCCGGTAGAGGGCCAGCAGGCCGTCGCCCGGGGTGCGGGCGGCCACCTCCATCAGCACCGGGCGGCCGGCGGCGTCCACCCGCCACTCGGCGTGGGCTATCCCGCTGCCGAAGTCGAGCGCCGCCAGCATGGTGGCGTTGGCCTCCAGCAGCTCGCGGTCCACCGGCTCCGGCGCGCTCGGCACCGAGTGCGAGAGTTCGACGAAGGTGGCCGCGTGCGACTCGGTGGTGGTCTTGCGGGTGACCGAGGCGAAGATCACCTTGCCCTCCTGCACGAGGCTCTCCACCGAGTACTCCTGGCCGACCACCTTCTGCTCCACCAGCAGCGTCTCGTGCTCCGGGTAGTCGGCCAGCCGCGCGGCCAGGCCCTGCTCGTCGCCGACCGTCACCACACCCGAACTCGAGTGCCGGGCGGCCGGCTTGAGCACCACCGGGTACGCGACCGAGGCCGGGTCGAAGGCGGCCCGCTCGGCCGCCGGCAGCACCGCGCCGGGCGGCGCGAACTCCGGCAGGTACCAGCGCTGCAGCGGCTTGGAGCGGCAGACCCGGGTGGCCCGCAGGCCCGGGCCGGGCAGGCCCAGCGCGTCGGCCAGCAGCCCGGTGGGCTCCACCAGGGTCTCGCCCACCGCGTAGGCGCCGACGATCCGGTAGCGCGCCCGCCAGTCGGCGGCCCGGGCGAGCACGCCCGCGGTGAACGAGCCGTCCTGGTTCAACTCGCCGTCCACGAAGGCGATCTCGTCGATGAGCGCGGCCGGCCCGGTCGGGTCGGCCTGGGCGGCCAGCGCGCGCTCGCGCCAGCCGCGCGGGGTGATCAGCAGGATCTTCAGCCCGCGGGCGGCCAGCTCCTGGAGGTAGCGCGGATTGCGGCAGACCACCCAGAAGGCTCCGGTCAGGACGAAGGCCGGTGGTCGTCTATCGGTCACAGCAGTGCTCCTTGGGTCGTGCTTTCGGTGGTGCGCAGCTCGGTGGTGATGCCGCGCGCGGCCAGGAAGTCAAGCCACTGCTCGGCCTCCCGGGCACCCTCGGCGGCCCGGTGCAGGCCCGGGGCGAGCGCGCCGTCGAGGATCCGGGTGATGCCGTACGCCAACGGCAGCGAGACCAGCAGGGCCATGGCGCTCTCCCGCTCGTCGCCGCGCAGGTCGAGCAGGCAGCTCCCCGACCAGGCGCCGTCGGCCCAGCTCAGGTCCAGCGCCACGGCGAGCACCACGCGGTCGCGGTCCGTCTCGCGCATCGGGTGCCTCTCGGCCAACTCGCCCGCCAGGGAAGCGATCCGCCCGTCGTCGCCGGACTCCACGGTGGCGAAGACCTCGGACCAGGCGGCCCGCCAGCCGGCCGGGCGCAGCGTGCCGCGGACGAAGGTGCGCTTGCGCCAGTGCGGCGGGAAGCCGTACTGCTCGGCGAAGGGCAGGCTGTCGCGGTTGGGGTACACCTCGAACGGCTCGCCGGCCACCGGGTACTCGGTGGCCGCCTCCCAGGGGCGCGGTGCGGTGCGCTGCTGCCAGTCGCGGAGGTAGCGGGCCGGCGAGCGCAGCGCGTTGAGCACACCGAGCGGGGCCCAGCTGAAGCGGTAGCGGAACTCGTTGAGCTCGGCGGGCAGTCCGCCGCAGTAGGAGGTGAAGTCGGCGGTGGTGACGGCCTCCCCGGCGGCGGCGCGGCCGAGTTCGACCAGGCGGTGGGCCATCAGGTGGTCGATGCCCGGGTCCAGGCCCGCCTCGGCGAGCACCACGGTCCGCTCGGCGGTGGCCGCCAGTTCGGCCAGCTCCGGCGAGACGTAGCTGGAGCACGCGAAGTGGGCACCGTGCGCGAGCGCGAGGCGCAGCAGCTCGGGGTGGTGGGCCGCCGGGAGCATCGACACCAGCACGTCGCCGGGGGCCAGCGCGGCGGCCAGCGCCGCCGTGTCGAAGCCGCGGGCCCCGGCCCGGCCCGCCAGGCCGCGGGCCGCGAGGCACTGTTCGGCCTTGGCCGCGGTCCGGCCCCAGAGCACCACGCGGGCACCGTGCTCCAGCAGCAGTTCCAGGCCGCTGCGGCCGGTGGAGAGCCCGGTGCCGATCCAGTGCACCGTGCGTATCGAGGTCGAGAGGTCGGACACGGGCGGCTCGGACACGGACGGCTCAGACATGGACGGCCTCCAGTTCGTGGCGGCGGCAGGCGGCCCGGAAGTCGGCCCGGCAGTGCCGCCAGGGCGCGGCCGGGTCGGCCAGGGCGCCCAGTTGGGCGACGAGTTCGGCGGAGAACGCCCGGCTGGCCTCGGCCGGCAGCAGCGAGGGCAGGTTGTCGATGGCGATCAGGTCGAGCGGCGGGTCCTGGTGCAGGCGACGCACCGGCTCGGACCAGTCGGTGACGGTGCGGTAGACCGGCAGCACGTTGAGGTCGGAGGTGACGTCGCAGGTCACGTCGACCACCAGGCTCAGCCGTCGGTCGGCGACCGGCAGGTCGGCGGGGCGCAGGAACGGCGGGATCGGACGGGTCGTCAGCACGGTGTTGACCAGCAGGTCGTGGTGGAGCAGCGCGGCGCGGTCCAGTTCGCGGGTCTCCGCCTGGTCCCAGCAGGTGGCGGCGAGCCCGGCCACCTCCAGTGCGTCCACCGCGCCGCGCCCGCAGCGGCCGAGCGCGCCGATCACCAGCGCGTCCGGGGATCCGGCCCGCATCGAGTCGCGCAGCTGCCGGTCCAGCTCGCTCTTGTCCATCGGGCGCAGCGGGGTGGTGAGCCGGCCGCGGGCCTGCAGCACACCGAGCGCCGCACCCACGTAACCGGCCCAGTAGCCGAAGGCGGCGAGCCGGCGCCCGGTGTCGTCCACCAGGTACTCCAGGTCGAGCAGCTCGCCGCCGCCGCGGGCGAACCTGGCGAGCAGCTCGCGGCCGCCCTGCTGGCCCTTGTAGGCGTGGCCGAAGAAGATGTGGCGGTGGACCAGCTGGTCGGGCAGGTCCGGGAGCTCCTTGAGCCCGAGGACGTACGCCGGTTCGGGGGCCTCGGTCCAGGAGCCGGCCTCGGCCCCGTGGCAGCCGGCGGCCAGGTACTCGTCCAGCGGGAACACCCGCTGCGGGGACTCCTCCACGGTCAGGTGGAACCCCAGCTCCACCAGCCGGCGTGCGTCCTGCGGCACCAGCGGGGCCCGGCGCTCGGTGGCGCGCACCTCGTGCCGGATCCACAGCCGCGGCTGCTCTGCCATCGCTCTCGTCCTTCCTGGATGTGTCGTGCGGGGGGTGGGGCGGTGGGACCGAAGTGGGACGGGGCTGCTCAGAGCAGCGGGATGCGCGCGTTCGCCAGGGCCCGGTAGCGCGGCCCGGCGGGCAGCGCGGCCGGCTCGAAGCCGTGCGTCAGCAGTTCGTCGAGGACCCCCGCGGTGATCGCCACCGCGAGGTCGGCGCCCGGGCAGCCGTGCGGGCCGGCGCCGAAGGTGAAGCAGCTGGGCGCGGTCCGACCGGGGTCGAAGGCGTGCGGGTCGGGGTTGGCCGCGGGGTCGCGGTTGGCGGCGGCGAGCACCACCAGCACGGTCTGTCCGGGCTGGACGGTCGCCGCGCCGTGGCTCCAGGGCTCGGCCGCGAACCGGCGGGTGTTCTGGATCGGCGCGTCGTGCCGGGCCACCTCGCGGGCCAGCGCGCTGAGGTCACCGGGCGGCTGCTCGCGCAGCGCCAGCAGGGAGTTGCCGATCAGGCCGGCCGTCGCGTCGTAGGTCTGCGAGAGCAGCCCCACGGCGTTGGCCAGCAGCGGCGCCTGCCGCGGCCAGTCCCGCCGACCGGCAGCCCGGACCAGGGCGGCCAGCAGCCCGGTCGGCTCGGCACCGGTCAGGCCGGGCCCGAGCAGCTCCCGCAGCCGCGCCGCGGCCTCGGCGGCCGCCCGCTGCTGCTCCGCCGTGGCACCGGCGGGGATGCACTGCACGAAGTCCCCGACCAGTCGCGCCGCCTCCGGTTCCAGCCCGGCGTCCAGGCCGCACAGCGCGGCCACCACGCGGGCCGGCACCTGGAACATCAGCTCCTCGAGGCCGGGGCCGCCGGCGCGCTCCAGACTCTCCCTGGTCCGTTCCGCGGCCAGCTTGCCCGCCTCGGCCGGATCGGCCTCGCCGAGCGCGTCCAGCACCACCTGCTTGAGGCGCTGCTGGTCGGAGCCGTCGGTCATCCGGACCAGGTCCCCGAAGACCGCGCCCGCGGCGGTGCCGAGCAGCCCGGCCGGCACCGGCTCGGCCGGCGGGCGGACCCGCAGTTCGGCGGCCGACAGCGCAGCGGTGACCGAGGCGGCGTCGGCGGCCACCCAGGCCTGCAGCTGCTCGTCCCAGCCGAACGGGCGTTCCGCGGTCAGCCGCGCGTAGTACGGGTACGGGTCGGGGTGCCGGACGGCCTCGACCGGGTTCGTCGGGGTGTGCATGGCTGTCGTGCTCCTTGACGGCGTCAGCGGGCCCGGCGCGCGTCGAGCGCACCGGCGATGGTCAGCTGTTGAACCTCCGAGGCGCCCTCGTAGACACGCAGCGCCCGGATCTGCCGGTACAGGCGTTCCGGCAGGCTGTCGGCGACCAGCCCGGCGGCGCCGTGCAGCTGCACGCACCGGTCGACGATCCGCTGCGCCGCCTCGGTGGCCTGCAGCTTGGCGATGCTGGAGTGCTTGCCGAACCCGCGGTGGCCCTGGTCGAGCTCCCAGGCGGCCCGCCCGACCAGCAGCGCGGACGCGTTCACCTCGACCTCCATCGCGGCCAGGTCGAACTTGACCGTGGGCAGGTCGAACAGCACCCCGCCGTAGATGGCGCGCTGCCGGGCCCGCGCCTGGGCCGCGTCGGCGGCCCGCCGGGCGAAGCCGAGCGCGGCCGCGCCCACCGTCATCCGGGCCCGCTCCAGCAGGTCCATCGCCACCACGAAGCCGCGCCCCGGGCGTCCGAGCACCGCGTCGGCGGGTACCCGGCAGTCCTCGAACGCCAGGTGGGCGAACGGGCGGGGCGCGATCGCGTCGATCGGCTCGCGCACCCGCAGGCCCGGGGTGTCGCCGGGGACGAGGAAGGCGGTCAGCCCCAGCGGCCCCGGTCCCTCGCCCGTCCGGGCGATCACGCAGACCACGTCCGCCACCGTGCCGTTGGCGATCCACGCCTTGCCGCCGTTGAGCACGTACTCCTCGCCGTCCCGCTCGGCGGTCAGCGCCACCGCGGCGACGTCCGAGCCGGCCTGTTCCTCGGAGACCGCGAAGGCACCGGCCAGGGTGCCGGCCGCCAGGCCCGGCAGGTAGCGCCGCCGCTGCTCCGGAGTGCCGTACCGCAGGATCGGGGTGGCCGAGAGCACCTGGATCGCGAAGGCGAAGTCGGCCAGGTCCTCGGCGTAGGCGAGCGCCTCGCGGGCCAGGCAGACCGAGCGGTAGTCGCCGTCGGGGCCGGGCTCCTCCTCGTCCAGGAAGGCCAGCCAGCCGGCCTCGCCGAGCGCGGCGAGCGCCCGGCGCACGGCCTTGTCCGGGTTGTCGGCGCGCAGTTCGGTCCACAGGGCGGCCCGCTCCTCGCACCACCGGTCCAGCCGTTGGGCGCGGTCGCGGTGCTCGTCGGTGTAGAAGGGCAGCCGGAGGATCTCCGGGTCGAAGGCGTTGAAGGTCACGGCGGGCTCCTCAGATGACCAGGTCGTCGGCGGTCTCGGCCCCGGTGGCCAGCGAGTTGACCAGCTGGTGCTCCACGAACCAGGCGAAGGAGGCGTAGCCGCGCCAGATCCGGCGCCACTCGCGCCGCACGGCCGCCTCGCCCGCCTCCCGGCGCACCCCGTCCAGGTGGGAGACGATGATCTCGGCGGACTGGCGGGCGTGCCCGGCCGAGAAGTTGTCGATCGACAGGTGCGCTTCCTCGTAGGCGGTGTCCAGGTTGTGGCGGCGCAGCTTCTGCACCTCGTGCAGGCGCATCTCGCCGAGCCCGAACATCTCGATCCCGAGGTTGTAGCCGAGGATCTCGCCGTGCAGCCGGTCCGGGAACAGCGCCAGGCAGATCTGGTGGATCGAGAACCGGTAGAGCTCGTCCGGCAGTTCGCCCTGGTCCAGGAACTCCGCCGAGCGGATGTGCGGCAGCTGGACGTCCATGCTGGCCAGCACCTGGCGGATCAGCGTGATGTGGTTCTTGGCGAGCTCGCCGCGGCCCATCTCGTCGGCGTAGATCGAGAAGAGCATGGCGTCGCTCTGCCGGTGGTAGCGGCCGTGGTTGCCGATCCGGTGGGCCCAGGTGCCGTCGATCAGGCTGCCGAGGGCGAAGGTCTTCTGGTGGAAGATCACCTCGTCGCGCTCCGGCACCTCCTGGAGTGCGCGGTACGGGCCGACCAGCTTGTCCCAGTAGATCCGGTCCACCCGCTCCAGCAGCGCCTCGGGGGTGTAGTCGAACCAGCTGGCGTCGGTGTACCGGCCGCCGGCGCCGTGGCGGAAGAGCAGTTCGGCCCGCTCCAGGCCCTCCTCGGCGGTCTGCGCGGCCAGCGGCAGGGTGTTGGGGAACTGCTCGATGTTGACCAGCCGGTGGAAGAACTCGCGGTCGTCGGCGGGGGACGCCTCGGCGAACCGCACGTCCGGCGGGTCGGTGGCGAGCACGGCCCGCTGCCAGTGCGCGGCCTGCTCGTCGCCGCTGGTGTCGGGCCGCAGCGGCGCACCGGCGGGTTCGCCGGCGGCGACCGACTCGGCCCACTCCTTGAAGACCGCGGCCTCGGCCTCGTCGAAGATGCCGAACATCGGGCCGCCGAACTTGACCGCCCGGGTGAACGGGCAGCCGCCGCGCCGCAGCGGGCGCAGCTGGCGGGAGGCGCGGAACTCGGCCATGAAGGCGTCGAGGTCGAACTGCGGGTCGGCGAAGGTCTCGGAGAGCAGCTCGCCGCCGACCTTGACGTTCTTGTGCTGGCGGCCGGCGAACGGGCGGTGCCGCTCGACGATCTCGGCGGCCCGCGCGTCCACCGACAACCCGGCCCGGTACGAGACCAGTTCGGCCAGCAGGGCGAGCTGCTCGCGCTCGATCCGGACCACCAGGCGGACCGCCGCGGCCAGGCGCCGCCGGTCCTGCGCCCCGGTGTCCGACCGTTCGGTCAGCTCCAGGTACTCGGCGAGCAGCTCGTCGACCGCGAGCGTCGGCTCGGTGCCGTTCAGCAGGTCGTCCAGGCCGAGCGCGTGGAAGGCGTACTGGACGCCGACCACCTCCGGCAGGAAGGCGGCGGGCAGCCGGGACAGGGCCAGCAGGAAGGCGCCGTGCAGGGCGGCCAACGGGCGGGCCTGGGCCCGGACGAGGAAGTCCGCCTCCTCCGGCTGCGGCAGCAGCACCCCGGCGTCCTCCAGGGCGCGGCGGCGGCGGTACGGCACGGAGTGCTGCGGGCGGCCCTCGCCCTTGAGCGTGAAGTACTGGGCGTAGAGCCGGTTCACCACCAGAGCGGGCTGGGTGGCGGGCTGCGAGACGGTGTCCAGCCAGCAGCCGGCCAGCAGCGCCACCGGGGCCCGGCCGCGCAGTGCGACGGCCCGGTCGGCGGGCGTGGCGGTCAACCGGGCCGCCGTCGGGGCGAACTCCGCCCTGGCGCCGGCCACCAGGGCGGTGAGCGCCTCGGCGGTGACCGGGTCGGCGCCGGGGTCCTCCGCGTCGAGGAAGGCGGCCAGCACCCGGCGGGCCACCAGCAGGGTGGTCTGGGACTCCTGGTCGGCGAGCAGCCGCTGGTAGGTCACGGCCGGGCCGGCGGCCAGCACCGCTTCGGCCTCGGCCTGCGCGGTGGGGCTGAACTCGAAGCCGTCGGCGGGCAGCGAGGTGGTCAGGTCGTCGAGGTCGTGGGTCTGGTGGGCGTACACGGGCACTCCATCGGACGGTGGCGTGGCAGGGCGCGCCGGGGCGACCCACGGACGGCGGGCAGCGCGGCGGGAGGGGGTTCTGGGGAGGGGCGGCGGTGCGGGGGGCGGCCCGGGCGGGGCCGGCCCGGCGGATCGGCCGGCGGGGCGTCAGCCGCCGTCGCGCTGGAGCAGGACGGCGACCCGCGAGCCCGGCACGCTGACCGCGGCCAGGTAGTGGCCGCCGTCGCGCAGCAGTCCGGCGCATTCCTGGTCGGCCAGGTTGATCAGCGGGTCCGCGGCGAAGCAGTGCCCGAACCGGGTGATGTTCGCGGTGTACAGCTGGCGGGCGGTGAAGCCGGCCTGGCGTTCCTTCATGGTGACCAGCGGCAGGAACAGGTTGGCGTGCAGGAGTCCGTCCACCTGGTCGGGCGCCAGGCCGAGCGGCGCCAGCAGGCGTTCGTTGGCCTCCCGGGCCAGGTCGGCGCTGATCTCGTGCGACCAGTCCAGGGCGGCCGCCTCCTGGGCGGCGGCGGTGGACCGGATCCGGTAGTGGGCTCCGGTCCCGCTCCCGGCCCCGGCCGTGTCACCGGCCGAGACCAGGCAGCTCGCCGCCCCGTCGCTGAAGAGCGCGAAGCTCTCCATCCGCTCCTTCTCGTCCTCGATCCGGTCCGTGGTGACGACCAGGATCCGGCGGTGCCGGCCGGCCGCCACCAGGGCGTGCGCGGTGTCGAGCGCGACCAGCAGGTTGGTGCAGCGGTTCAGCGTGATCCCGAGGAAGGCCGCGCGCTCGAGGCCGGTCCCGGTCAGGATCCGCTCCACGAACCGGCCGTGGGTGCGCGGCCCGCCCGGGAACCGGGTGGAGCACAGGATCAGCGCGTCCACCTCGGCCGGGTCGACCCCCGCCGCCCGCAGCGTGGCCGTGCCGCTGTCGATCGCCAGCTCCGCCAGGCCGCGGCCGGTGCGGCGCACCGAACCCCAGCCCCAGAGCGCGGCCCTGGGCACCATCTTCAGCTCGGCGGCGCGTTCGGCCAGGCACTCGACCTCGGTGTGGTCCAACTCCTCCTCTCCGAGGACGTACTGCGGGGCCTGCAGGACACTCATGACGTCTCTTCCTTCGGGGGTCGATGGATGTCGGACAGCTCGGTGAAGACCTTGTTGGCCCTGGCGTACGGCAGCGCCCGCGCCGCGAACCCGAAGGTCCCGGTGGTGCGCACCTCCTCCGCGGCGGCCAGCAGCCCGCCCAGCGCGGCGCGGACCAGGGCGGATCCCAGGCTGATCCGCCGCACGCCGAGCTCGGCCAGCTGCGCGACCGACAGGCTCAGGCCGCCGGCCGCGGCGAGCACGTTGACCGGGCGGTCCAGCTCGGAGCAGACCGCGCGCACCGCGTCGGCGTCCGGCAGGCCCGGGGCGTAGAGCACGTCCGCGCCGGCCTCCTGGTAGGCCTGCAGCCGCGCGATCGTGTCCTTCAGGTCCGGGCGTCCGTAGAGGAAGTTCTCCGCCCGCGCGGTGACCGTGAAGGGGAAGTCGAGCGAGCGCGCGGCCTCGACCGCCGCCCGGACCCGGTCCGCGGCCGCCGCCGGCTCCAGCACGGGCGCCTGCGGGTCCCCGGTGGCGTCCTCGATCGAACCGCCCACCAGGCCCGCCCGGGCGGCCAGCCGGATGGTCCCGGCGACGTCCTCGGGGCTCGGCCCGTAGCCGCTCTCCAGGTCGGCGGTGACCGGCAGCGGTGTGGCGGCCACGATGTCCGCGGCATTGGCCAGGGCCTCGGTCCGGCTCACCCGGTTGTCGCCGTCGGGGCGGCCCAGCGAGAAGGCCAGCCCGCCGCTGGTGGTGGCGAGCGCCGGGAAGCCGAGGCCGGCCAGCAGTTTGGCGGATCCGGCGTCCCAGGGATTCGGGACCACGAAGGCGGTGGACCGCTCGTGGAGTTCCCGGAACACCCGGGCGCGGTGGTACTGGTCTGCGGCTGCCGACTGCATCGCAGGTTCCTCTCTGTTGTGACGCGGGTTGCGGGGCGTTTCCCCGGCTGCGGTTCCGGACGGGTTACCACCCGTCCTTCCGGCGGCACAACTAGATAAGTTCGACGTGTTCCTCCTGCGCCCTCGGCGCACCGGAATCCGCACGAATGAGTGAGCGCAGCAGGTCGACCGCGGGCGCCGGGTCGGGACCGAAGTAGAAGTGGCCGCCGTCGGCCCAGTGGTAGCGCAGCGGCAGTACGGACTCGTGCTCCCAGTGGCGCAGTTCGGCCGGACCCACGTGCGGGTCCTCGCGGCCGTTGACCAGCGAGATGCCGATCGGCAGCGGCTCACCCGGCTGGTAGCGGTAGCCGGAGACCAGGCGGAAGTCGGCCCGCAGGCCCGGCAGGAGCAGGTCCTGCAGTTCGGGTTCGGCGAGCACCTCGGGCGGCAGGCCGCCGAAGAAGGCGACCGCCTCGGTGAACTCCTGGCCGCGCAGCTTGGCCGTCTGCTGCACCCGCTCGCTCGGCAGCAACCGCGGGGCGGCGCAGCCGGACGCCACCAGGTGCCTCAGCAAGGGGTGTTCGCGCAGCCGGCGGGCCGTCTCGAAGGCGAGGACGGCTCCGAAGCTGTGGCCGAAGAGCAGGAACGGACGGTCCGCGGCGGCCGCGACGGCCCGGGCGGCGCCCTCGGCCAGTTCGGCGATGTCGGCCGGGCTCGGCTCGTCCAGGCGCAGGCCGCGTCCGGGGGCGCAGACGCCGACGAGTTCGGCGTCCGCCGCCAGGTGCTGCTGCCAGCTCAGGAACGAACGGGCGTTGCCGCCGGCGTGCGGGAAGCAGTAGACCAGGTACGGGGCCCGGCTGCTGGTGGGGCGGGAGACGAACCACGGTGAGTCGGACATGGCAGACGGCTGCTCTCCTCGGATCTGGCGGGGGTGGGCCGGAAGGGTCAGGCGGTGGGCGCCGGGGTGGGGGTGGCGGTGCCGCCGATCGGGATGTTGTTCCAGCCCACGTCGGCGCGGTTCTGCACCGCGGACGCGGCGTTGCCGTGGAGCAGCGAGGTGCCGGCGACCACACCGGCCACCGGGGCCAGCAGGAGGACGAGCGGGGCGAGGATCCGGACGGAGGCGTACTGGCGCATGGCAGACCTCTTTCGTGAAAGCTTTGATCGGGGAGGGCTTTTCCGGACAGCGCCGACCGGGCGGCAATTTCCGTGAATTCATCGCGCTGCAACGCAATGACCTGATGGACACTCAGTTCGCCTGTGCAGTAGCTGAGTTCGAGTGCGGCAACGGTTTTTCCCGGTGTTCCCGGGGGAGTTCCGCCGCCCGCACAACCAACCTTCCCCTGGCTGGGTTCACGGCTCCAGACCTAGGATGGTTCGGGTCGTCGCATTGCAGTTAACCGAGGGGTCTATATGCGAGCAGGATCGGGCAAATCGGATGCGCAGGACCACGCCGGGGGGTCGTTAGTGCCCGAGGTGACACCGCCGGGTCAGGACCTCAACAGCAACCTGGTCGAGGCCGCCCTGAAGCTCGCCCTGGCCCAGTTGGCCAAGCAGCAGAACGAGGAGAAGGCGGGGCCGGCGGCCGCCGCAGCCGGGGAGCCCGCCGCGCCGGGGGTGGTGTACCTGCACGGGCTGCCGGAGATCAACCAGACCATCCAGACCGCCCTGGAGGACGCCGAGCGGGAGATCCTCACCGCCCAGCCGGACGGCCCCAGGCCCGGCGCGGTGCTCGAGGAGGCGCTGGAGTCGGTGCGCCGCCAGATCGCCGGCGGGGTGGCCATGCGCACCCTCTACCAGCACACCACGCGGTTCGACGAGGCCACCAAAGGCTACGTCCGCACGGTGACCGACCACGGCGTCCACGTGCGCACGCTGGCCGAGTTCTTCGACCGGCTGATCGTGATCGACCGCAGCACCGCGTTCATCTCCGCCAACGACGACCGCACGGTGGCCTCGATGATCACCGAGCCGTCCGTGGTCCGCTTCCTCAGCGACGTCTTCGAGCGCTCCTGGGACCGGGCCGAGCCGTTCCCTTTCGTCCCCATCCACGCCGCCCAGGCCGCACCCGAGATGGTGCCGGCGATCCGCGAGTCGATCCGGCGGCTGCTGGTGGAGGGGCACTCGGACAAGGTGATCGCCCGCCGGCTGGGCATCAGCGAGCGCTCGCTGCAGGCGCACGTCGCCGCCATCAAGGACGGCCTGGGCGCCAAGAACCGGCTGCACCTGGGCTACCTGCTGGGCCGTAGCGAGACCACCCTGGTGCTGTAGCGCCGTCCCGCGTTCCGGCACGGGACGGCCGGCCCTGCGCCGCGCGGGAACCCCACCCCCGCGCGACGGGGGCGCGGGGTCGTCAGCGGCGCCGGGTGACGGCCACACCGCCCAGGCAGAGCACGCCGCCGAGCAGCGTCAGCCAGCCGGGCACCTCGCCGAGGACGGCCCAGGACATCAGGACCACCAGGGCCGGCACCGCGTAGGTGGTGGCGCCCATCTTGCCCGCGGTGGTGCGGGAGAGCGCGTAGGCCCAGGTGGTGAAGGCCAGCGCGGTCGGGAACAGGCCGAGGTAGACCATGTCCAGGACGGCCCGCAGCGGCGCGTGTCCGACCTGGTCCAGCAGTTGCGGGCCGAACGGCAGGCAGGCCACCGCGCCGACCAGGCAGCCGAACGCGGTCGTCTGCAGCGGCGAGGCGTGCCGCAGGGCCGGCTTCTGGCTCACCACGCCCGCGGCGTAGGCCGCCGCCGCCAGCACGCACAGCACGATGCCGAGGACCGAACTGCCGCCGCTCCCGGACATCGAGGCGCCGACCACGATCGCCCCGGCGAACGAGACCGCCATGCCGGCCAGCAGGCTGCGCGGGAAGCCCTCCTTGAGCAGCCAGCCGCCGAGCAGCGCGATCAGCACCGGGCCGATGTTGACCACCATCGCGGCGGTGCCCGCGTCCACCTCCTTCTCGCCCCAGTTGAGCGCGACCATGTAGAGCCCGAACCAGAGCACCCCCGAGGTCAGGATCCCGGGCCAGGCGGCGCGCGGCGGCAGTCCCTCGCCGCGCACCAGCAGCAGGGCCAGCAGCGCCAGCGCGCCGGTCAGCAGCCGGCCGAGTGCCAGCGCCCCCGGACCGAACGCGCCGCCCGCGTCCCGGATCGCGACGAAGGCGGAGGCCCAGAGCACCACCGTGGTCGAGGCGGCGGCGACCACCTTCGCGTCGAACTTCACCGTTGCTTGTGTCGTACTGATATCCATGGCGCCAAGCTAGCGCGGTTTGGACCTTCCGAACGGGCGTCAGACGGCTCCGAAACCCGCAAATCGGTGGTCTGGCCAGCACGTTCGTCCCCCGCACACGGGATCGAGTCACCCGCCCCCCGGCTCACTCCGGCCCCTCGAGGCGATCCGCCGCACGGGGAGCGACACCTGTCCCAGCACCGGCGCGGGTGCGGCGGTCGGCCGCCTCGAACGCGCCGAGGAGCCGCGGCGTCCCGCGCCGCGGCTCCTTCCCCCGCCCGCCGCTCCAGCAGCCCCCGCTCGCCGCTGCGGCCCCCGCTCCCGCCTCCCGTCAGCGCACGGGCGCGCCGGTGCCCGCGA
This sequence comes from Kitasatospora sp. NPDC001539, assembly GCF_040298565.1. Taxonomy (NCBI): domain Bacteria; kingdom Bacillati; phylum Actinomycetota; class Actinomycetes; order Kitasatosporales; family Streptomycetaceae; genus Kitasatospora; species Kitasatospora sp. NPDC001539. The sequence goes on from NZ_JBEPAK010000045.1 coordinate 27,839, forward strand.
TCACCTCGGGACGCAGCAGCTCGGCGAGCCGCTCCGCCGGCAGCAGGCCCTTCTCCAGCACGAGTTCGGCCACGCCCCGACCGCTGGCGAGGGCCTCCTTGGCGATGTCGGTGGCGGCCGTGTAGCCGATGTGCGGGTTCAGGGCGGTCACCAGACCGATGGAGTTCTCGACGGTGGCGCGCAGCGCCTCGGTGTTGGCGGTGATGCCGACCACGCAGCGCTCGGCCAGGGTGAGGCAGGCGGCGCGCAGGTGGGTGACGGACTCCGAGAGCGAGTGGAGGATGATCGGTTCGAAGGCGTTGAGCTGGAGCTGGCCGGCCTCGGCGGCCATGGTGATCGCGACGTCGTTGCCGATCACCTCGAAAGCGACCTGGTTGACGACTTCGGGGATCACCGGGTTGACCTTGCCGGGCATGATGCTCGAACCGGCCTGCACCGGCGGCAGGTTGATCTCGCCGAGGCCCGCACGCGGCCCCGAGGAGAGCAGACGCAGGTCGTTGCAGCTCTTCGACAGCTTGACGGCGATGCGCTTGAGCACGCCGGACATCTGGACGAACGCACCGCAGTCCTGGGTGGCCTCGACCAGGTTGGCGGCGGTGACCAGGGGCAGCCCGCAGATGTCCGCCAGGTGCCGGCGGGCGGCTTCGGCGTATCCGGCCGGGGCGTTGAGGCCGGTGCCGATCGCGGTCGCGCCCAGGTTGATCTCGTGGATCAGCTCGACGGCCTCGGCGAGCCGGCTGCGGTCCTCGTCCAGCATGACCGCGAAGGCCGAGAACTCCTGCCCGAGCGTCATCGGCACGGCGTCCTGCAACTGGGTGCGGCCCATCTTGAGCACGTCGCGGAACTCGCTGGACTTGCGGGCGAAGGCGTCCTGGAGGACGGCCATCGCATCGAGCAGGCCGCGCACGGCGTAGACGGTCGCGATCCGGACGGCGGTCGGGTAGACGTCGTTGGTGGACTGGCCGAGGTTGACGTCCTCGTTGGGGTGCAGGTGCCGGTACTCCCCCTTGGCGTGCCCCAGCAGTTCCAGCGCCCGGTTGGCGATGACCTCGTTGGCGTTCATGTTGGTCGAGGTGCCGGCGCCGCCCTGGATGACGTCGACGACGAACTGGTCGTGCAGCTTTCCGGCGCGGATCTCCTGGCAGGCGGCGACGATCGCGGCGGCCTTCCGGGGCTCCAGCAGGCCGAGTTCCTCGTTGGCGAGGGCGGCGGCCTCCTTGACGGCGGCGAGTGCCTCGATCAGGTGCGGGTAGGTCGAGATGGGCGTGCCCGTGATGGGGAAGTTCTCGGTGGCGCGCAGGGTGTGGACGCCCCAGTAGACGTCGGCGGGGACGTCGCGGTCCCCGAGCAGGTCGTGCTCGCTCCGGATGGCGGTCGGCATGGTGTGCGGGTCCTCTTCCTGGGTCCTGAGGTCGGGGGTCGGCGGGTGGTGGTCGCTCACGCGGGACGGGCGGCGGCTCGCGGAACCGGTGCCGGCACCAACGCGTCGGCCAGCGCCGGCACCGGCCGGACGCTGCCCACGCGGCGGCCGCCGCCCGCCGTCGCCTCGCCGGCGCAGTCCACCAGCAGCTGGGGGTCGACGCCGGCCAGCGCCAGCGCGGCCGCCGCCACCGGGATCCGCGCCCGGTTGGCGCCGTCCGCGATCTTCACCGCGACGGCGCGGCCGTCCGGCAGCGCGGCGATCTGCACGCCCTCGAAACCGTCCTTGGCGAGCAGTCCGGGCACCGCGCGCATCAGCGCGGCCGTGTCCCGTCCGGTGCCGGAGGCCATCTCCGGGTGGCCGCGCAGCGCGTCCGCGACCCGGAACTCGGCGGTGCCCGGCCGCGCCCCGGCGATGCGGGCGGCGGCGCGGGCGAGCCCGTGCAGCGAGACGGCGAACAACGGGGTGCCGCAGCCGTCGACGCTGACGTGCGCGGTGCGCTGGCCGGTGAGCTCCTCCACGACCCCGGCGATCGCCGTCTGGAGCGGGTGCGCCGGGTCGAGGTACGTCCGCAGGGGCCAGCCGTTGAGCCTGCAGAGGTAGAGCATCGCGGCGTGCTTGCCGGAGCAGTTCTGGGCCAGGCGGGAGGGCGGGCGGCCGCCCCGGACCCAGGTGTCCCGCACCGCCGGGTCGTACGGAAGGTCCGGGACGTTGCGCAGGTCGGCCTCGCCGAGGCCGGCCAGTTCGAGGATGCGCCGGGTGCCCGCGAGGTGGCGCTCCTCGCCGGAGTGGCTGCCCATCGCGAGGGAGAGGAGTTCACCGTCCAGCGGCAGGCCGGCCCGCACCATGGCGACGGCCTGGAGCGGCTTGAGGGCGGAGCGCGGGTAGCAGGCGACCTCGATGTCGCCGAGCCGGAAGCGGACCTCGCCGTCCGCGTCGAGGACGACGACGGAGCCGTGGTGGACCCCTTCGATCAGGCCGCCGCGGGTGACGTGGGCGACGGGGGCGTGCCGGGGCTCGCGGATCGCGGGCGCGTCCGCAGGGGTGGTTCTGTGCATCACTGCCTCGCTCGGTGGTGGTCGGGTGCCGGTCCTCGGCCGGGCGGGCGGCCCTCGGGAGCCGCGGGGTCCTTCCCCGCCCCGGAGGCCGCCCGCCCGCTGTCGGCCGCCGCCCGGTGTCAGCCGTCGGAACGGCCGCCGTCGGAACGGGCCTCGTCGGACAGGCCGCCGTCGGGACGGCCCTCGCCGGGACGGGCGCCGCTGCGCGCGAGGCGGCCGCGGATCGCGTACCAGCCGGCCACCAGCGCGGCGGCGATCAGCGGCACGCAGAGCACGGTGGTGCGCCCGGCGCCGCCGTCGGCGTACATCAGGACCAGGACGGTGGCGAGGAAGGCCAGTGTCACGGTCTCGGTCCAGGGCGAGCCCGGCAGCCGGTAGGCGGGCCGGGTCAGCTCACCGGCCCGGGTCTTCCGCCAGAAGGAGAGGTGGCAGATCATGATCATGCCCCAGGTGGCGAGGATGCCGATCGCCGCGAGGTTGAGCACGATCTCGAACGCGTTCGCCGGCACCACGTAGTTGAGGCCCACGCCGAGGACGCACATGCCGCTGGTGAGCAGGATGCCGCCGTAGGGCACCTGACTGCGGCTCATCCGGGCCGTGAAGCGCGGGGCGGAGCCGTTGACGGCCATCGAGCGCAGGATGCGGCCGGTGGAGTAGAGGCCGGAGTTGAGCGAGGACATCGCCGCGGTGAGGACCACCAGGTTCATCACGCTGCCCGCGGCCGGCACCCCGATGTGGGACAGCACGGTCACGAACGGGCTCTGGCCGGCGGTGTACCGGTTCCACGGCAGCAGCATCGACAGCAGGAGCACCGAACCGACGTAGAACAGGCCCACCCGCCACATGATCGAGTTGATCGCCTTCGGCATGATCTTCTCGGGGTTCTCGGTCTCCCCGGCCGTGACGCCGACCAGTTCGACGGAGGCGTAGGCGAACACGACGCCCTGGATGATCAGCAGCATCGGCAGCAGACCGTTGGGGAAGATGCCGCCGTTGGCGGTGATCAGGGAGGGGCCGGGGGTGGCCCCGTCCACCGGGTGCCGGGTCACCAGGAGGACGATCGCGATGACCATGAACACGACCAGGGCGCTGACCTTCACGATGGCGAACCAGAACTCCAGTTCGCCGAAGATCCGCACCGATATGAGGTTCACCGTAAGGACCACCGCCAGGGCTACCAGCGCGATCACCCACTGCGGGACGTCGGAGAACAGGTGCCAGTAGTGGGCGTAGGTGGCCACCGCGGTGATGTCGGCGATGCCGGTGGTCGCCCAGTTGAGGAAGTACATCCAGCCCGCGGTGTACGCCCCCTTCTCCCCCAGGAACTCCCGGGCGTACGAGACGAAGGCGCCGGAGGACGGCCGGTACAGGACGAGTTCGCCGAGCGCTCTCACGACGAGGAACGCGAAGACGCCGCACACGGCGTAGGCGACGAACAGGGAGGGACCGGCATCGGCGAGGCGGCCGCCCGCGCCGAGGAACAGGCCGGTGCCGATGGCACCGCCGATGGCGATCATGTTGACGTGCCGGGGCTTCAGGGACTCGCTGTAGCCGGTGTCCCCGGCGTCGACGTGTCGGGTGGAGGGGCGCTTCTCGTCTTTGAGGAACTGCTCGCTCACGCCTCGGGTCTGCCTTCTGTTGGGGGGATGTCCGCGCGCTGGGGGCGCACGATGTCGGTGAGGGTCGCCTCGACGCGGCGCAGGTGGTGGGACATGGCCTCCACCGCGTCCGGCTCGGACCCGTCGATCAGTGCTTCGACGATCGCCCGGTGCTCGCAGTTGGACTGCTCGCGTCGATCGCCGAGTTCGTTGAGGAAGGCCGACTGACGCGCCAGTGCGTCACGGATCTCCTCGATGACCCGTCGGAAGACCGGGTTGCGGGAGGCCTCGGCCACCGCCAGGTGGAAGACGGTGTCCAGGGCCACCCATGCCGTGGTGTCGGTCTCCCGCTCCATCCGGTCGAGCAGGTGGGTCAGGTGGTCCAGGTCCTCCGGGGTGCGGCGCAGCGCCGCGTACCCGGCCACCGGGATCTCGACGTGGCGGCGCACCTCCAGGAGGTCGCTGGCGGCGTAGTCGCCGAAGGTGGGGTCCTCGACCGTGTTCGCCACGACGAAGGTGCCCCTGCCGGTCTTCGAGACGGTCAGTCCCATGGCCTGGAGGGCCCGGAGCGCCTCCCGCAGCACCGGCCGGCTGACCTCGAGGGTCCGGCACAGCTCCGCTTCGGAGGGGAGCTTGTCCCCCACCACGTACTCGCCGCGCTCGATGGCACCGCGGAGGTGGCCGAACACCGCTTCCATGGCGCTCACGCGCTTCGGCATCGGACTGACTGTCTTGCTGTCTGACAGGTTCACGGGCCGATCCTGGGGGATTCCGTACGGTGGTGTCAAGGCCCCGGCGTCGCCCCGCCAACTCCGCCCGGCCGAGGCCCGGTTCGCCGATCCCGACCGGCGGCGCGAGCGGCTGCGCCACTGCCGGCCGCCCGACGGGCGGAGATCGGGCACCCGACGGAGCGGGCGCCGGCGCTCCCCCGACCCGGCTCACGCCCGGCTCCCGGCTCCCGCAGGTGGGGCGCCCGGGGCTGCCGCCGCTGCTCCGGCCCCGCTATTCCGGGTGGCCGCTCGGGCTCGCGGTCAGCCGCTCGCGCCACTCGGCCACGGCCGTCGGGGACATCGCGGCCAGTCGGCCGATCTCCTCGTCGCCCCGCCCGTCGGTCCAGTTGAGGACCCGGGTCAGGACGGTGTTGCGGGCGCGGCGGAGCTCCTTGACCATCTCCTCCAGGCGCTCCAGTTCCTCGCCGGTGGCGGCGAGCGTCTCGTCGACCGCCGCCCGCTCCTCGGCGCGCTGTCGCCACAGGTAGGCGTTCAGCCCGGTGAGGACCACGCCGTCCTCCTCCGCCGCGGTGCGGAAGGTGTCGGCGAGGTGGCCCAGGACGCAGTCCGGCGCGTCCGCGAGGCTCGCGCCCGCGACCCTGGCCGCCTCCCAACTGGCGCGCCCGGCCTCACTGCCGCGGAACCAGGCACCGGCCTCGACCGGTGTGCGGTCGCCGCAGGCGGCCGCGCGGTAGGCGTACAGGGCGGCGCGGTGGCCGTAGAACGTGTACCCCTCCTCGATCCGGACGTTCGCCGGAGCGCACATCCGCCCCGGCACGCCGCCGTACCCGGAGGCGGGTTCGTAGGCGGCATAGGCGTCCAGCTCCGCGTCCGTGGCCGTCGACCAGGACGGATCGCACAACTCCGGGTTCCGGGCGAGGAACTCCGCCACCTCGACGCGCGTCCCGCGGACCCGGCTCGTGCGGGGTTCGGCCCAGGTCACCGCTCCGGTCGCGTCGCACGAGTAGCGGCAGGCCTGTTCGAGATCGGCCCAGGCCGTGGCGGCCTCGGCGGACCACTCCAGGTCGCCGGCCGGGCCCACCCGGTGCAGGGAGTCGACCACCCGCTGGACCGTGGGCAGTGTGCGCCGGGCCAGCGCGTGGAGTTCCTCGGCCGTGAAGAAGCGCCAGGTGGACGTGCCCTCGCCGTCGGTGGTGCGGTGGGTGAGCGGGTGGACGAGGACGGCCGGCGAGGGCAGGGCCCCGTCCCCGGCCTCGCAGCGGCGAAGCCCCGGGAGCCCCTCGGCGGAACCCTCCTCCCGCGTCCGCCAGTCGGTGTCCCCGAACCACACGGCACCGGTGGCGACGTCGACGGCCAGCCACTGCTGGTAGCCGTTGCCCGGCCCGAACCGCTCCTTCCGGTGCTCGGCCTGGCGGTCGTACCACACGTACTCCGCCGGCGGCGGGCTGAGTTGGACGGCGACGAACCCTTCGTGGGGGCTGTACCCGACGACGACGTGTGCGGTCGGTTTGCGGTGTTCGGTCCCGGACATGCGGCTCCCCTCCGTGGCGGACCGTGGCTGACCCGCCACGGTGCGCACCGAGCCTGCCGTGCGAAAGCCTGTCCGATCAAATCCGATCACTTGCGGACTTGTCCCCCAATGAGGGTCCGTACACGATCCGCTGGTCCGGGGCGGCCGCCGCCGTCCGGGGGGGGCGCCATGCGGTCATGCCCGAGCGGCCCGCGGCCTCCCCGGGGCGGGGCGGCCAACCATGGTCCCGCTCCTGCTGGTCCTTCTGCTCGCTCTGATCCTGTTCGGCGCCGGATTCGCGTTGAAGGTGCTCTGGTGGGCAGCCGTCATCG
>NZ_JBEPAK010000046.1:0-5431 GCF_040298565.1 Kitasatospora sp. NPDC001539
TGGGCTGACAGCGCGGTCGGGGGGCGCGGGTGTACCGCCGCCCGGCCCCGGCGCGCCCGTCCGCCGGCGGAGGGGCGGCCTCCCGGCCGGGAGCGCACCGCGCAACGAAAAGCCCGTGAGAACAGAGCCCGTGAGGGGGAGAACACCGTGACGAGCACCACGAGCACGACGAGCACCACGAGCACGACGAGTACCACGAGCACGGCGAGCATCACGAGCACCAGGAGCACGAGGAAGGCGACGGCGCCCAGGCGCCGGTGGCGAACGGTGCTGGCGCTGCTGGCCGTCGTCCTGGGCACGGCCACCACGGCGGGCACCGCCCGGGCGGCCGGCAACCCCGGGACGCCGCCGCGGATGGCGGACGGATACGGCCTGACCCAGGTCGACACGACCGTGGGCGGCCCGACGAACTTCTACCTGACCGTGACCACCCCGGAGGTCGCGGGCAAGCACCACATCAAGGTCATCCTGCCGAGCGGCTACTACGACGACCCGACCCGGCGCTACCCCGTGCTGTACTTCCTGCACGGCTCGCCCGACGACCCGATCCAGCAGAACTACCCGGCGCTGACCACCTCGAACGCGATGATCACCGTCATCCCGGACGGCGGCGCCCGGGGCTGGTACGCCAACTGGCTCGACCAGCACACCCAGCTCGGCGCCCAGAACTGGGAGAACTTCCACCTCAACCAGGTGATCCCGTTCATCGACGCCAACCTGAGGACCATCGCGACCAAGAAGGCCCGGGCGATCGCCGGCGTCTCCATGGGCGGGTTCGGCGCCTTCCACTACGCCCAGGACCGCCCCGAGCTGTTCAGCCAGACCGCGTCCCTCTCGGGGGACATCGACCTGTCGGTCGACTCCATGGACCTGCGGCTGGCCGTCGTCGCCTCGCTCATCGACGCGCAGGGGGCGGTCTGCGGCTCGTCGTCCGGGGCCTGCGACCCGAACAACGACCCCTACAAGCCGGGGGTGGACAGCGACGCCCTGTTCGGCACGCCCTACCCGGTGTTCAACGCCGACTGGCGGTGGAACCAGGCGGACCCGTCACAGCACATGGACAGGCTCGCCGGCATCGGCGTCTCCGTGTACGTCGGCAACGGACGGGGCTCGGCCACCGAGCCGGAGTTCTGGCTGGAGGGCGCGGCCAAACACGTCAAGGACCGGATGGACGCCCTCGGCATGCCGTACCACTACGTCGACTACGGCGACGGCTCCGGCTGGGGCACCCAGTGCAACGGCGGCCACAACGGGGGCTGCTGGGAACAGGACCTGAGGGACCTGATCCCCCGGCTGGAACGGGCCTTCGCCTCCTGAGCACGCGGACACCGTGCCGCACCGCGCGGATGGGAGGGGGTTCCACCGGGGCGCGACCGCGCACCGCCCCGGTGGGGCCCCCTCCCGCGCCGGTCCGCTCACCGCGCCGGTCCGCTCACCGCGCGGCCCCGGTCAGGCCGAGCCCGGCCTCGTCCCCGCGCAGGATCATCCGGTACGTCAGCGTCAGCATCCGGCTCGGCGGCACCCCGAGCTCGTCGGCCAGCCGGCGGCGGGCCCGGTCGAACACGGCCAGGGCGTCGGCCTGCCGGCCGCCGCGGTACAGCGCACGCATCAGCAGCGCGGCCACCGGCTCGTTCAGCGGGTGTTCCGCGGACAGGGCGAACAGCTCGGCGGTCGCCTCCGCGCACTGGCCCAGCCGCAGCTGCCAGTCCAGCTTCCGCTGGGCGACGGCGACCCTGCGCTCGGTGAGCCGCAGCCGCTCCAGTTCGGCGAGCGGGCCGGGCAGGCCGGCCAGGAGTTCCCCGCGGAACAGGGCCAGCGCCCGGGAGCAGAGGCGGACCGCCTCGGCCGGATCGCCCGCCCGGTGGGCCGCGTCGGCATCCGTGACCAGGCCCTCCATGCGCTCCACGTCCACCTCGGTCGCGCCGGAGGACAGCCGGTAGCCCCAGCGGTCGTGCTCGATCACCGGAACCGGACAGTTCCCCGTTCGAAGGGCCTTGCGCAGCCGGTAGATGTGGACCGGCACCACATTGGTGACCGGCGGCTCCGACCCCCAGACCCCGTCCAGCAGTTCCTGCCGACTGACCGTCCGCCCCGCGCGCAGCGCCAGCGCCGCCAGGACGGCCTGCTGGCGCAGGTGGCCCAGGTCCAGGGGACGCCCGTCCTGCCAGGCCCGCAGCGGCCCGAGCACCGAGATCCGCACCGACGGCGCGCCCGGGCGGGCGGCGGTGCTGCGCCGCAGCGGGCTCACCAGCTGGGTGCGGGGGCCGCGGCCGGGCACGACCAGTCCGCAGTCGAAGGCGTGCACGATGGCGGCGGCCCGGTCGCGCAGGCCGAGCTTCACCAGGATCCGCGCGAGGTGCCCGGCCACGGCGTCCTCGGGCACGGCGAGGGCGGCGGCGATCTCGTCGTCGCGCAGGCCGCAGCCGACGGCCCGGAGCACCTGGCGCTCCTGGTGCCCGAGAACGGCGGCGCTCGGCCGGCTGGTGGTGGTCGTCGTCGGCATCACTACTCCCTGGCCTCGGGGCCGGCCGGTCCGGCGGGCGCCGTCGACAAGCTAGTGAGACGGGCGCCGGGCCGGAATCCGGAACGATCCGGAGTACCGCGCGGGCGGGCCGACGGCCCGCAGGCCGGTCAGGGGCAGAGCTGGAGCGCCGGGCGGTCCCTGGTGCGGACGGCGGGGAGCCAGGCGGTGGCGGGCCCGGGGAGCCGGACCCGGTACCAGAGGGTGGAGGTGCGGTCCTCCTCGTCGATGATCGGGAGCCCGGTGGGGAGCTGGCAGTCGGCGTCGAGGGTGTCGTCGTGCCAGACCCTGGTGGGCACCACGTTGTCGGCGGTGTACGGGCGCAGCGGATCGACGGCCAGGCCGAGACTGCACACGGGGTCGCGGTCGGTGCGCTGCTGGCAGCCGCGTTCGGCGTTGAAGACCCGGATGCGGGCGGACTGCGGGGGCGGTCCCGGATCCGGCCAGAGGGCGGCGGCGGTGACGGCGGCCGTGGCGCAGGTGGCGAGGGCCAGCAGCGCGGTGCGCGGTCGCGGCCGTGCCCGGCGGAACCGGCGGCCGGACCGGTGCGCCCGGATGCGGGCGAGCAGGCTCTCGGCGGTGTGCGCGGCGCGTGCGGCATGGGTCGGCGCGAGGCAGTCGGCGGCGAGGGTGCGCCAGAACGGGGGGACGTCCGGCGCCAGGCGCAGGGCGGCACGGCCCTCGGCGTACTGCTGGGCGGCGGCGCTTCGGGCGGTGGGGGTGGCGCCCGGGAAGGGCGGGACGCCGGCGGCGAACACCTCGTGGATCACGATGCCGAGCGCCCAGATGTCGGCCGTGGCACGGATCTTGACGCCGCGCTCGCCGAGCGGCTCCTTCCAGCGCTCCGGCGGGAGGTAGTCGGGCGTGCCCATCGGTGCGGAGTGGCCGTGGGTGCCGACGAGTTCGATGGCGAGGCCGAAGTCGGAGAGCCGGACCTCGCCGTCCCGGCCGATGAGGACGTTCTCCGGCTTGAGGTCGGTGTGGACCCAGCCGGAACGGTGCAGGTGGGCCAGGCCCTCGCAGATGCCGGCGATGATCCGGGCGCCCTGCTCCTCGTCCACGCCGGTGGCCAGCAGGTCCCGCAGGGTGCACCGGGCGCGTTCCATGACCAGGACGATCGAGCCGTCGAGCGCGGGGTGGTCGGGGGCGGCCAGGGTGAGGGTGTCGAGCAGGCGGACCAGCCGGGGGTGCGGGGCACTGCGGGCCAACTCGGCCTCCCGCCGGGCGGCTTCGGCGACCTGCCGGGCCTGGCGGGGCGCGAGCCCGGCGGTCGGCAGCACCTTGAGGGCGACCGTGCCGTCCGCGTCGTCCGAACCGACCGTGCCGTCCGCGTCGTCCGCACCGTCCGGGCCGTCCGTACCGACCCGCCCGCCCGCGCCGTCCGTACCGGCGGCGGCGTCCTCGGCCCGGCGCGCGGCGTAGACGGTCGCCCAGCCGCCTTCCCCGATGGGCCCGATGACGGTCCACGCGCCGACCCGGTGACCGGGTGGCAGCAGTTCCCCGCCGTCCTCGCAGGAGTCCGGGTCGTGCACCATCAGCACCCCTACCGCCCGGGCTCGGCGGCTTCGGGGCGCGGCAGGAGCGCCAGGTGCTCCTCTCGGACGATGCCGAACTTCAGGGCGAGTCCGACGACGGCCTCGCGCTTGCCGTTGCGGCGGTCCGCGCGGCCGCCGGCGTCGGGCAGTTCGATGCGGAGCTTCTCGTCGGCCAGGTAGTCGAGGTGCGAGCTGACCGCGCGGGCGGTGAGCCGGGCGCAGGCGGGGTGGTTGCGCAGCCGTGCCACGACCTGCGGAGTGGTGGGCACGGCGGCGGGGGAGTGGTCCCGCAGCCACGGCTCGCAGAGCGCGACCAGGACCAGGAAGTAGGTGGCGGTCTCGTCCAGCGAGTACGCCGTCATGGTGCGGCTCTCCCAGGAGCCGCCGTGGGCGTGCGGGTCGAGGTACACGTGGTCGGGCGCGAACACCTGGAAGGACAGCGGGGTTTCGCGCCGCGAGGGCAGCACCACCCGGGAGAACTCGAACGGGATCGGCGCGCCGATCCGCCGCGGTGGCACTCGCAGGTACTCGCCCGCACCCTCCGGGTTCTCCACCAGGTACGCGTGGGTGTTGCTGAGGTTGCTCAACTGCCAGTGGTCGTCCGTCGCGTGGATCTCCCCGGCGAGCCGGGACACCGCCTCGTCGCCGAGTCGGAGCTCCACCGGCGTCCCGGCGGAGCCGCGGCCGAAGCGCGCCCGCTCTCCCGGACCGAGCCGCAGGGTCACCGCGGCCTCGCCGCTCCCCTCCGGCAGGTGGACGAGAATCCCGCTCACCGTTCCTCCGTCCCGAGCACTGCTCCCCCGTTCCCCCGATTCGCATGCCGACCACTGCCGGACGGACGAACGTTACCTCTTCGAGCATGCCGGTAAACCGCATGGTGGCGTAGGCCACGTGCGGGGGAACCGCCGGAGCGGGAGCGTTCGCGCTCCCGCTCCGGCCGCCCGCGGCAGGCCGCGCCTGCCGGTCGGGGAGGTGGTCCTGCCCTCGGGGTGCCGGGGCCGGGGTCGGTCAGGGGACAGCCGGTCCGGCGGTGGTGTTGAGCCAGGTCCAGTCGGACCAGGTGGCGAATCCGGTCTGCCACTTGTGGTAGACGCCGGCGCTGCTGGTGCCGAAGACCTCGATCCGGCCGTCGGCGTTCGCGGTCGCGACGATCTCGGTGCCGGCGCCGCCGAAGCTGTCCCAGGGGTGGTAGGGCGCGTTGACCCCGGTCTGCCAGGCGTGCTGCGCCGTACTGCCGTTGATCGCGAAGACCTCGACCCGGCCGTCCGGCGAGCGCTCACTGGTGAGTTGGGCGTCGGTGGGTCCGCCGGCGGGTTCCCAGTCGGACCAGGTGGTGGGGTTGGTCTGGTACTTGTGGTAGACGCCCTTGGGGCCG
>NZ_JBEPAK010000046.1:5530-34428 GCF_040298565.1 Kitasatospora sp. NPDC001539
CCGCCGAGGGTCTCCCAGTCGGACCAGGCTCCGCTGACGGCGGTCTGCCAGGCGTGGGAGACGCCGTTGGGCCCGGCCGCGAACACCTCCAGCCGTCCGTCCGCCGAACGCGCCGACACCACCCGGCCCGACTGCGCCGGATACACCAGCGGGGCGGGGCGCGGGCCGGTACCCGGCGTGCACGGCATGGTGATGCCGCGGTCCGCGAGGTAGGGGATCGGGTCGGTCCGCACGGTCGCATTAGGGTCGGCCCAGACCCGCAGGTGCAGGTGCGGGCCCTCGGAGGTGCCCTCGCTGCCGACCAGCGCGATCAGTTGGCCCGCCGTGACGTGGTCACCGGTGGCCACCTCCCGCTCGCGCATGTGCCCGTACTCGGTGATGGTGCCGTCCGGGTGGAGGATGCGGATCCACTGGCCGTAGCCCTGCGCCGGTCCCGAGACCAGCACCTCGCCGTCGCCGACCGCGTAGATCGGTTCGCCGTAGCCGTTGGCGATGTCGATGCCGTTGTGCTCCGGGGTGTAGCCCTGGGAGATGTACCCGGCGGTCGGGCAGGAGGCCGCGAACCCGGTGGTCGCGGCAGGGGCGGCGAGCGCGGCGGGGGCGGTCGGCCCGACGAGCGGCAGCAGCAGGGCCACGGCGGCCAGGCCCAGGCGCGCGGCGCGGCGGGCGAGCGAGCGGGACATCCGGGCGCCCCTCATGCCTTGCGCAGGCGGTCGATGATGCCGTCGATGTCGAGCCGCATCAGGTCCGGCCGGATGACGTGGCCGCCCTCCACCTCGTGCGAGTCGTGCGGGATGCCGGCCCGGTCGAGCAGGGCGCGGAACTCGCGCTGGCCGGCCAGGACCTGGGGCTCGTTCACGCTGCTGAACCAGTCGACCGGGCTCGGGCTGGTGCCGGCCACCAGGAACACCCGCTTGTTGCGGTAGCTCTCGATCCGCTCCACCGGGTTGTCGGCGCTCACCCGCGCCTGGTCCCAGAACGGCGCGCCGTAGACCGTCCCGCCGGCCAGGTCCAGCGCGGCGGAGGAGGCGTTGGCCCAGTGCGCCACCAGGCCGCCGTCCCGGCGGAGGCTGGCCGGCCCGGAGTGGGCGCTGACCGAGGCGAAGTGGCCGTAGTACTTGGCGGCGTACTTCAGCGCGCCGAACCCGCCCATCGAGAACCCGGACACCGCGCGGCCGTCGTACTCCGCGAAGGTACGGAAGTTGGCCTCGACCCACGGCAGCAGCTGGTTGATGTGGAACTCCTCCCAGTTGCGCGGGCCCGTGTTGGAGCTGACCGGGTTGGAGTACCAGCCGGCGTGGCCGCCGTCCGGCATCACCACGATGATCGGCTTCCCGGCGGTCCAGTCGCGCACGCCCATCCGGTCGAAGGTGATGAAGTCCTGGTCGGTGCCGCCGCCGTGGAACAGGTACAGCACCGGGTAGGTCCGGCCGCTCCAGTGGTAGTCGTCCGGCAGCAGCACGTTCACGGCGGGGTCCCAGCCGATCGCGGAGGTCCGGAAGCGGTAGTACCGCATCCGCGGATCGTTCTCGTTGCGGTCCACGATGGTCAGGCCGAAGCCGTCGTCGGCGGCCGCCGCCGGACTCGCCGACGCCAACGAACCGGCGGCGCCCAGCGCCAGCGCGGCGCCGAGCCCGCCGGCGGACCTGAGGACGCTCCTGCGAGTGGGGTGGTGCGCGGTCAACGTGACCTCCTGAAGGCGCGTGGCGGCGGCCCGTCCGGACCGCCCGGTTGTCGAGCGGTTGGGACGGTAGCCACGCGCCGCGCGGCGCAGAACCCGGAACCATACGGACTGACAGCGGCGGGCCGGTCGGCGAGACTCGTTCCCTTCCTCCGCTTCTCTTCCGGCGCGCCGCCGGGCCGCCGGCCCCGGGCGCCCCCGGGCCGCAGCCGCCGGGCGGCCCCGTCAGTCCTCGAACGGGGCGGCGAGCAGCAGGTCCTCCACGGTCGGCACGCGGAAGTCCGGGAGGTGACGGCGCCCGACCTCGGCGAACGGGTGCATGACCTCCGCCATCGGCTTCGTGCGGCACAGCGTGAGGATGTCGCCGAGTGCGGCCTCCTTGAACCCGGCCCGGGGGAAGGCGGAGAGCACCTCCGCGAGGGCGTCCGGCGGGATCCGCTCCAGGCCGTTCCCGGTGAAGTCGAGCCCGGAGCCGACGCAGACCATGGCGATCTCCGGCCTCTTTCGCGTCGCGATGCCCACGCTGGTGTGCAGGGCGATGGCGTCCCAGACCACGGCCACGCGCGGGGCGGCCACGTCCTGCTGCTCCAGGAACCGCTGCGCCGCGTCGGCGCCGTCGACCTCGAAGCGCTCGGTGGGCGTCCGGAACTCCTCGAGCAGGCCGAGGTCATGGAGGAGCGCGGCGACGAACACCAGCTCCCGGTCGTAGCGGACGCCGCGCCGCTCGAACAGCAGGGCGCCGAAGAGGTAGGTCCGCATGAGGTGGTTGAAGAGCGTTTCCGGGCACGCCCGCCGGGCGAAGGCCACGGCAGCGCGCGCCAGTCGGGTGTCGGGCACCCGGATCCCGGCCACGGTCGCGGGCAGGCCGCCGCCGGGGCGGCCCTCGGCGCCGCCGCTCCCTGACGCGGCTCCGGCCTTCGACGCGCCGCCGGTCCCTGACGCGTCGCCGGCTTCCTGCGCGGGGCGGCCCTCGGCGCCGGGCGCGGTGAACGCCGTGACGGAGAGGACGGATGCCAGGCCGGCGGCGATCCCCGCACCGCGCCGCAGCACCGTGCGGCGGGTGGTGGCGGACGTGCCCTCGCTCGTGTCGTTCACGGTGGGTCCTTCCTCGCGTTCGGAGTCGCTGTCGGTGGAGGTGCCGACGTCGATGTCGATGTCGATGTCGATGTCGCGAGGCTATGAACCGTGCCGCCGCACCGAACAGCGGTGAAAGTGCCCGGGATCCGCTGATTCTCGCCAGGAGGCTCGCTCCACCGGTGGTTCTTGGGAGAGTGGGTGCGGCTGAACAACCGGCTGGAACCGAGGAGTCACACGTGCACACCGTCGCGGTCCTGGCACTCGACCGGGTCATCCCGTTCGATCTGGCCACGCCCCTGGAGGTCTTCGGGAGGGTCCGGCTGCCCGACGGGCGCCCCGCCTACCGGGTGAGGGTGTGCGGACCGGTCCCGCACGTCCCGGCCGAGGGCTTCACGATCGCCGCTCCCTGGGGGCTGGACGGCCTGGCGGACGCCGACACGGTGATCGTGCCCGGGCGGGCGGAGGGCGCGCCCGCGCCGGACGAGGAGGTGCTGGCGCTCCTGCGCCGGACGGCGGCCCGGGGCGCCAGGATCGCCTCCCTCTGTGCCGGGGCCTTCGATCTCGCCGCGACGGGGCTGCTCGACGGCCTGCCCGCGACCACCCACTGGGCCGCCGCCGCCGACCTGTCCCGGCGATTCCCCGCGGTCGAGGTGCGTCCCGACGTGCTGTACGTCGACAACGGCCAACTGCTGACGTCGGCCGGCGCCTCGGCCGGGCTCGACCTGTGCCTGCACATGATCCGCCGTGACTTCGGCTCCGCGGTGGCCTCCGACGCGGCCCGCCTGGCCGTCACACCGCTGGAGCGCGAGGGCGGCCAGGCGCAGTTCATCGTTCGCCCCCGGCCGGCCGTCCCCCGGGGCTCGACCCTGGAACCGGTGCTCGCCTGGATGGAGGAGCACCTCGCCGAGCCGCTCACGCTCGGCCTGCTGGCCCGTCGCAGCGGCATGGCCGGGCGCACCTTCAGCCGCCGGTTCCGCGAGCAGACCGGCACCACGCCGCTGCAGTGGCTGCTGCGGGCCCGCGTACGGCAGGCGCAGTTCCTGCTGGAGAACACCGACCACACGATCAGCCGCATCGCGGGCCAGACCGGCTTCGGCTCCCCGACCGCCTTCCGCGAGCGCTTCAAGCGCGTGGTCGGCATCTCCCCGAAGGGGTACCGCGCCACCTTCCGCAGCAGCCGGGGCCCCGCCGGGGCGGGCTCGCTCCGGCGGACGGGCTGACGTGCTGAAGGGCTGGGGGAGCGGCGGGCCGACTCGCTGAGGGGGTGGCGGGGGCGCGCCCTCAGCGCGCGGACCCGCTCAGCCCGCCGAGGGCTGCCGCGCGACCGCCGGCCTGAGGACCTGCTCGCACCACTCGCGGAAGGGCGTCGGGCTCGCGGTCAGCGGGGTGCGCAGAACACCGGCGTCGAGACCGTCGTCCTTGGCACGCATCATGTCCAGGTAGCCCTGCACCACCGCGTCCGTGGTGCCCTGCGCGGCCAGCGCCGTACGGAAAGCGCCGGGCGTCTGCCGCTCGTAGCGGACCGGACGGCCGAGCACCTCGGACATGACGGCCGCCAGGTCGTTCGGCGAGAGATCCTCGGGGCCCAGCACCGGGACCTCGCCCGTCCCCGTCCACGAGCGGTCGAGCAGCAGGCCGGCGGCGGCCGCGGCGATGTCCCGGGTGGCGGCCACCGGCGCCTTGCGGTCGGCGGCGACGAGGTCGGTGAACACGCCGTCGTCGCGGATCGAGGCCGCCTGCCGCAACAGGTTGTCCATGAAGCTCGGGTTGGCGAGCGCCCGGTAGGCCACGCCGGTACGCGCGATGAGGTCGTCCATGGCCAGCGAGGCCGTCACGTGCCCGGCGCGGTCGGCGACGGGGGTGCCCCGGCCGAGCGCCGAGACACCGACGACGTGGCCCACTCCGTGGGCGGTGAAGGCCTTCGCGGCGGCGCGGGTGAACTCGGAGTAGACGGCGGCCAGGCTCGGTGCCCGCCGGTTCGGGGGCACCAGCCAGAAGACGGCGTCCGCGCCTGCGAAGGCCCGGTCGACGACCTGCGCGTCGCCGTGCGATCCGGTGACGACGTCGACACGGGCGCGGACCGCCTCGGGGAGCTTCCCGGGGTCGCGGACGATGACGCGCAGTTCCTCGCGGTGCGGGCCGGTCCTGTCGAGGAGGAGGTCCAGCAGTCGGCTGCCGATCTGGCCGGTGGGAGCGGTGATGACGATCATGTGTCGAGTCTCGGCACGGCGCTCCGACGCGTCCAATACCCTTCCCGAGGATTGATACCTGCCGGGTATGACCGCGCCGGGCGGGTTGTGTGCGGAGGGCCCGCCACCCAGTCCGGACGCCTCGTACGTCTCGTACGTCTCGTACGTCTCGTACGTCTCGTACGTCTCGTACGTCTCGATCGCCTCGGACACGCGCTCGGCGCGACCCTCCTGCTCCGCACGGCCGACCGGATCCGGAGCAGCGGGGGCGGCCCCGGTGTCCGCCAGTGAGCAGCGCGGGCCGCGTGTTCGAGCTGATCGCGGAGGAACTCCCCTGCACGACAGAGGAGTTACTCGGTACGTGTCGACATCGCGCCGCGGTCGGGCAGCGAGGCGGTGCGGCCGCCGTGCCGGTGGTGTCGGCGGCCGCACCGGTGGTCACAGGCCGAAGCGGGTGCGCTGCGCCTCGGGGACCAGGTCGACGTACTCGGGGTGCTTGCCGATCCAGCCGCGGATGAACGGGCAGTAGGGGAGCACCGCGAGGCCCTGCTCCCGGGCGGTGTCCAGGGCGGCCCGGGCCAGGGCGCCCGCGAGGCCGCGCCCGGCGAACGCGGGGTCGGTCTCGGTGTGGATGAAGGCGATCTCGTTCTCGTACCGGTGGTACTCGGCGAAGCCGGCGAGCTCCCCGTCCTCGGTGATCTCGAACCGCGACCGGTCGGGGTTGTCCGCGATGGTGGTCGTCATCGTTCCTCCTGCTGTCGGACTGCGGGCGGGGGCCCGGGGCGGCATTTAATTTATCATTCAACTAGATGGTGATCAAGTATGCCGCGCCCGGGCCGGCGACCGCCCCCGGCCGCCGTCCGGGACCCCGACGGCCCGGGCCGGGCACCCTCGGCCGCCCGGAGCACCGCGGGGTCGCGCCTCACGGCACGGACGACGCCGCGGTGCGGCCGGTCATCGCGGCGGCGCGGGACGCGGGTGGACCGGGCGGATCACAGTCGCACCAGCGGCGTGTCCACCAGGTGCTCGGCGAGGAACCACACCTGCGCCTCGCCGGTGCGGACGACCTGCGACACCAGCAGGTCGTTCGTCCCGTCGTCACCGAGCGCCGCCACCCTTGCCGCGGCGTCCCGGGCGTCCACCAGGACGGCCTCGTGCGCCGACAGCAGCCGCGACAGCATCGCCGGGACCTCCTCGACGCCGTCCGGCGGACGCGGGATCGAGGTGAGCTCCGCGACGTGCCGCGGGTCGCCGACGGCGACCCCGCCCAGCCCCTGGATCCGCTCGGCGAGGGCGTCCACCAGCGCCAGCTGCTCGTCCGCGTGCTTGTCCAGCAGCAGGTGCAGTTGGTAGAAGGTCGCCCCGCGCACCAGCCAGTGGTGCTTCTTGTAGAGGGAGTACAGGATCCGGGTGTCCGCGAGCACCTGGTTGAGCCGCTGGCAGGCGTAGAGGCGGGCGTCGCGGGTCAGGCCGAGCGGCAGTTGGCTCACGGTGCCGAACTCCTGGATCTCCCGGCCCTTCTGGTGCAGCAGCGGCTGGCTGCTGCCGGTGGTGCGGGGGTGGTCGGACCGGCTCATGGAAGCTCCCGGGTGCGTCGTCGGCGGATGGGTGGTCCCACGGTAGGAGCGCGGCCGCGGCGGGCTTGTTCCACCAGTGCACCGGGTGTTGACACTGTGTGCCCCCGCGCCCGGCCGGGCGTGCGCCGCCCGGTGCGGCGCCGGCCCGCCGCTCGAGGGCCGACCCGGCGACGGCGCCAACCCGGCGGCGCACGGGCGGTGCGTGCATCGGACGGGCGAGGCGCGCGCCGACGCTCAGGTGCGGCTCTCCGCCTCGCCGGCGAGGCGCTGGAGCAGGTCGAGCAGGGCCGCGCGGTCCTCGGGCGGCAGGGGTGCGAAGCAGTCGGCGAGCACCTCGTCGGCGATCCGGTGCCCGGCGGCGAGGACCTGCTCGCCGGCCGGGGTGAGGTGGTGCTCGATCCGCCGCCCGTGCCCCGGCCGGCGCTCGATCAGCCCCTGGGTCGAGAGGCGGCCGGCCAGTGTGCCGAAGGCCTGCTCGCTCTGGAAGGTCGCCGCGGCGAGCGTGCGGGCCGACGCGCCGGGCGAGCGGTCGATCGCGCGCAGCGCATCCCACTGGGCCAGCGTCGTGCCGACGGCGGTCAGGGCGGTGTCGAGCGCCCGGTGCTGCCGGTACTGCGCCTGCTTGACCGCTCGTCCGAGGACCTGCAGCTCACCATGCATGCGCCGAGTCTAGGCCGAGTTCGAACGGTAACCAAGCTACCTTAATTAAAGATATTTAGTTACCGTGGAGCCGTGACTCTCCACGACACCACGGCCGTGTACGGCAACCTGCCCCTCACCGTCTCCGAGGCCGGCCGGGGCAGGCCGGTCCTGCTGCTGCACGGCGGCGGGGGCCCGCGCACGGTCGCGGGCCTGGCCGAGCACCTCTCCCGCAGCGCGCACACCATCGCTCCGACCCACCCCGGCTGGAACGGCACTCCCCGCCCCGACTGGCTGACCGGAGTCGACGACCTCGCGCTCTGCTACCTGCGCATGCTGCACCAGCGGGGCCTGGAGGACGTCCTGGTCATCGGCTCCTCGCTGGGCGGCTGGACGGCGGCCGAGATGGCCGTGCTCGACGCGGCCGGGATCGTCACCGGCCTCGTCCTGATCAACGCCGTCGGCGTGCGGATCGAGGGCGAGCCGCTCACCGACTTCTTCACCCTCGACCCCCGCTCCGCGGCCGAACACTCCTGGCACGACCCCGACCGCTTCTACGTCGACCCCGCCGACCTCCCCGCGGACCAGGTCGCCGCCCAGCAGGCCAACCTCGCCACCATGCGCGTCCTCGCGGCCGACCCGTACATGCACGACCCCCGGCTGCTGCAGAGGCTCCCGCGCGTCGAGGTGCCCGCCCTCGTGCTCTGGGGCGAGAGCGACCGCATCGCCACACCGGCCTACGGAGCGGCCTACGCGGCCGCCTTCGGCAACGGACGCTTCGAGCTCGTCGCCGAGGCCGGCCACCTCCCGCAGATCGAACAGCCGGAGGCCACCTTCGCCCTGATCGATGCTCACCTGCATGGCGCGCGCTGACCTCCGTCAGCGCGCGCCCGGTCGGCACCGCCCGCCGTCACACCGGCTGAGCCGTGAGCTCGGCAGTCGGATCGGCGAGCGGCGAGCTCATCGAGGCGTGGTCGCCGGGTGCGTCGTGCCCGTCGTGCGTGCCGTGCCCGTCGTGCGCGCCGTATCCGTCGTGCCCCGGGTGTCCGGCGTCGACCGGGCAGTACGCCTCCCAGGCGGGGAACGGATCGCGGTACGCCGCCCGGGCACCCGCTCCGGCCGCCGACTCGTCCGCCGTCAGCAGGCAGCCGTCGAGTGCGGCGCGCAACGCGTCCGCGCGCAGCCCGGTCCCGATGAAGACCAGCTCCTGTCCGTGCGAGAGGGTGTCCGAGGCGTCCAACGGCTGGGCGGCGGTGTGCACGCCGGAGGGCTCGAAGCGGGCCACCGAGCCGGCCTGCGACCAGAGGCCGGTGACGGACGGGCGCGAGGCGAGCCGGAAGAAGCCCTTGGAGCGCAGCACGGCCCCGAACTCGCCGCTGCCGAGGCGGCTGCTGACGAGGTCCCAGAGCCGCTCCGGGTGGAACGGCCGGTCCGACCGGTAGACCAGGCTGGAGATCCCGTACTCCTCGGTCTCGGGCACGTGGTCGCCGTTGAGCTCCGCGACCCAGCCGGGTGCCTCCTGTGCGCGGGCGACGTCGAAGCGGCCGGTGCCGAGGAGCTCGGCGGCCGGGACGGCACCGAAGGCGGACCGGACGATCCGGGCGGCCGGGTTCAGCCGGCTGAGCGTGGCCGCCAGCCGGTTGGCCTCCTCGGTGGTGACCAGGTCCGTCTTGTTGAGGACGAGCACGTCCGCGAACTCGACCTGGTCCATGAGCAGGTCGCTGATGGTGCGCTCGTCGTCCTCGTACTGGTCCAGGCCGCGCTCGACGAGTTCGTCCCCGGCCCGCAGCTCGGGCAGGAAGTTGACGGCGTCCACCACGGTGACCATGGTGTCCAGCCGGGCGAGGTCGCCCAGCGTGGCGCCGTCGTCGCGGGCGAAGGAGAAGGTGGCCGCGACCGGCATGGGCTCGGAGATGCCGCTCGATCGATGAGCAGGTAGTCGAAGCGGCCGGCGCGGGCCAGCCGGTCGACCTCCTCGAGGAGGTCGTCGCGCAGGGTGCAGCAGATGCAGCCGTTGGTCATCTCGACCAGCCGCTCCTCGGTCCGCGACAGCGCGCCGCCGTCGCGGACCAGGGACGCGTCGATGTTGATCTCGCTCATGTCGTTGACGATGACCGCGACCCGAAGGCCCTCCCGGTTGTTGAGGAGGTGGTTGAGCAGGGTGGTCTTGCCCGCGCCCAGGAAGCCGGACAGGACGGTGACGGGAAGCCGCTCGGGCGCCGAGGGAGCGGAGGGCGCGGTCACGAGCCGGCCTTGCGGCCGGTGATGCCGTAGCGGCGCTCGAAGCGCTCGACCCGGCCGGCGGTGTCCAGGACGCGGGACTTGCCGGTGTAGAAGGGGTGGCTGGCCGAGGAGATCTCGACGTCGATGACGGGGTAGGTGTTGCCGTCCTCCCACTCGACGGTCTTGCTGCTGGTGGCGGTCGACCGGGTGAGGAAGGCGAGGCCGCCGGCGTTGTCGCGGAAGACGACGGGCCGGTACTCGGGGTGGATGCCGGGCTTCATGGAGGGGTGCTCCTGTCAGTCGCGTCGGTGGTGGGTGGTCGGTGGTGGGTGGTGGGTGGTGGGGCCGTGGGGCGGCGGAGGTCAGCGCTCCTCGCGGAAGTCGACGTGCCGCCGCGCGACCGGGTCGTACTTGCGCAGGACCAGGCGGTCCGGGTCGTTGCGGCGGTTCTTGCGGGTCACGTAGGTGTAGCCGGTGCCCGCGGTGGAGCGGAGCTTGATGATCGGGCGCAGTTCGTTGCGTGCCATGAGTCCTCCTTGGATCGACGACCGACTATAGCAACATGAAATCCATTTTCATCTGCGTTAGTGTTCGGGGAGCAGACGGAGCCCAACGCCCGTCCTGTGCGGTCGCCCGGTGCCCGGTGCCCGGTGCCCGGCGCCGGCCCTTGGCCCCGGAGCCCCCGCACGTCCGCCTGCCAGCAGAGGAGGCCCCCGTGCCCGAGAACGCCAGACTCCCGGTCGTCGTGGTCGCCGGCCTCCACGGGGGCCAACGCCGCCGAGCCGTTGACGAGTTGCTGAACGGCCGCGCCGGTGCCGTCGTCCTCCACCACGACCTGGGCGACGCCCCCCGCGGCATCGTGCGCCGCGAACTGCGCGATGCGCGAGGCCGGTAGAGATCGCCGAACTCCTCGGCGACGTCACCCTCGTCACCACCTACCGGCAGCTCACCCGCTGGGCTGAGAAAGGGCTGATCAAGAAGGTCCGCAGGGGCCGCTACACGGCAGCCGCCACACCAGCGGCCCCCACCTTGCACCCCGGCCGAAATCCTTAACTACCCGGCCTTGGGGGAAGGCCCCCGGACCCGGTCACCTCCGAAGCCGTGCGCTACATGGGCAAGCTGCTCCTGGAAGGGCAGAGCCAGTGGATGATCGCTACGGCCCTGGAGGCTGCCGGCTTCGACACGCCGTCGATGCACGCGTACAAGCACCAGGGCGATACCTACTCGAGCAAGCGGAAGGCGCCGCCGTCGAACCACTGGAACCCGACCAGCGTGGGGAAGATCCTGCGCTCGCCGGCGACGATGGGTCTGAAGCTGACCGGCCGCTCCGTGAAGGCGCGCAAGATCGCCCGCGACGCCAAGGGTCTGCCGATCCGGATGGCCAAGCCGCTGTTCACGGAGGAGGAGTGGGCCGCGATCCAGGCGGCGACGGACGAGCGCGGGATCACGAAGGAACGCTCGAACGGCGCCTCGCCCTGGCTCGGCGTGCCGCACTGCGACCGCTGCGGCGACCGTTTCTACCGGCAGGTGAACCTCGCCAAGACCGGAAAGATCTACGAGTACTACCGGTGTGCGAAGACTGCAGGGAAGCCGGCCTGCAAGGGCCAGTCCGTCAAGGGCGAGCGCGTCACCGCGGCGATCACCGCCCTGGTGGAACGCCTGGCCGGGCTGGCGATGACGGTGCGCAGGTTCATCCCCGGCGAGGACCACACCGAGCAGCTCAACCACGTCACGCAGGCCATGAAGGATCTTCGTGAGGAGAAGCGCCGCAACTTGTTCGACTACCCGGGCGGCGACGACGAGTACTCCGAAGCCCTCGAAGTCCTCGTCGACGAACGCCGCCGCCTCGCCGCCCTCCCACAACGCCCCTCCGCCTGGGTCGAGGTCGAGACCGGCCAGACCTTCGCCGACGCCTGGACCCAAGCCGACCAGGAGCACCGCCGCCAGCTCCTCCTCGGCCTCAAGGCCCGCCTCTACATGACACCGGCCACCGAAGGCTGGTACCTACCCGCCGAACTCGAAGCACGAGTACCGAAGCTGGACCGCGCTGGCAGTTTGGCGTAGGTCGGTTGCCCTGGGATCGCTGTTGGACCCGAAACCTCCGTCCAGGCGGAGCTGGCTGACGGCTGGCTTGGTGCTCCTGGACGTGGCTCTCGATCTCGACCCAGACGCCGGCGGTTGGCGTCGGGCCGATGAGCCGATCCGGGTGCCGGAGCCGGCCGGACAGCACTCCTAGGCGCTGGAGCGGCTCGACCACCAGACCGAGCCGAAGAGGAGCGCGCCGGGGAGGATGCCGGAGACGGTGGAGACGGCGGAGGCGGGGGCGCCGAGGCAGGCGAGGGTCATGCCGAGTGCACCGCAGGCCGCCATCGAGCCGCCGAGGACGCGGAGTGGGGGTCGGCTCCATGCGGTCGCGAGGCCGAAGAAGTGGACGCCGACGACGAAGGCGATCCAGCCGGCGGTGGCGGCGGGCGTGTGGAGGGCTTTGTTGATGACGGCGAGGCCGGCGGCTATGCCGACGACTTCGGCTGCGACGACGAACCAGTAGTACCGGCCGAAGCGCGGCGGGGAGGCGGTGGTGCTCTCGGGGACGGGTCGGCGGTTGAAGACCCCGAGGAGCAGGAGCGCGACGACGGCGAGGACCCGGAGGGGGATGCCGACGGCGTTCGGAAGGGCACCGGCATTGGCCTGGACGAAGAAGAGCCCGAAGCTCGACCCGATGAGCCTGGTGGCTCGTACTCTGTTCATGATCGTGAAGATAGCGCGACGGTCATCCTCACCCGAACACACCCTCTACCTGCCCGCTGAAGGCCGGTTGGTCCGCGGGCCGAGAGCTGAGCGCGGGTTGCCCGCACGGTGGTGGAGTCCAGGCTGACCAGCGACAAGTCAACCTCGCCCCGCTTCGCGGTTCCCACGCTCGCACCCTCCGGCAGGGCTTCGAAGACACCTGCGTCCCGCCGCTGCCGGAAGCGGTTGGAGACGGTCGACCAGGTGCCGAACTCCTATGCCCCTCCCGTCGCTGCCGCCCTCGAACCGCTGCCGCGGCCACTCCGGGTACGGGCCGTAGTCGCCGATCGGCAGGTACGACTCAATGAACTCCCTTGGCTCGCCCGGTTCGCTACGGTGTATTGGTGAAGGCCCGGCGGTAGGAGCGGGGTGGAACTCCCCGGCGCCGTACGAACTGTTCGCGCAGCACGGCGGCGCTCGCGTAGCCGACCCGGTGGGCGATCTCCTCGACGGGCAGATCCGTGGTTTCCAGGAGTTCCTCGGCTCTGCTCAGCCGCAGGCTCCGCAGCCAGGCGTGGGGGGTAGTGCCGGTTGCGGCGGTGAAGCGGCGGGCGAAGGAGCGTTTGCTCATCATGGCGCGGCGGGCCAGTTCCGTGACGGGCAGCGGTTCGTGGAGGTGTTCGCGGGCCCAGCTGAGGACATCGGCGAGCCGCTCGTCCTGGCCGTCCTCGGGGGCGGGTGAGGCCAGGTACTGCGCCAGTCCTCCCTCGCGGTGGGAGGGCAGCACCATGTCCCGGGCGACGGCGTTGGCCAGCGCGGCGCCGTGCTCGCGCCGCAGCAGGTGGAGGCACAGGTCGAAGCCCGCAGCGGCTCCGGCGCCGGTGACGATGTTCCCCTCGTCGATGTAGAGCGCGTCGGGTTCGACGGTGACCTCCGGGTGGCGGTCGGCGAGCAGTTCGGCGAACCGCCAGTGCGTGGTGGCGCGCCGGCCGTCGAGCAGTCCGGCGGTGGCGAGCGCGAACGTGCCGACGCAGTGGGCCGCGACCACGGAGCCGCGCTGGTGTGCGGCCCTCAGTGCGTCGAGTACGGCAGGGGAGGGTGGTGCGCGGAATCCGGCCCCGGGCAGGGCGATGAGCAGATCGGCGTCGGCGAGCCGGTCCAGTCCGTGCGCGATGGACAGCGGTACGCCGTAGTCCGTGGGCACCGGTCCGGGCCGGTCGGCGCACAGGGCGAAGTCGAACCCGGGCAGCGCCGCTCCGTGGGGACCGAACACCTCGGCGACGATTCCGACGGCGAGCATGCCGACGCCCGGAGGGGCGTACGCGGCGACGGTCTTGAAGGCTGGCATGGGCGCAGTGTTGCACACGGTTGGCACGAATCCCGCGATAGTGGGCAGCAGTGCCACTCGTCGCTCACGGTCGCACTCGGAAAGATAAAGGCCATGACAGACGCACCGCTCGGCCGCAGCGCCGCATACAAGATCCTGACCACCGGCTACGTGGGCTCCACCGGCCCCGGGGTCGCCGCCACGGTCTCCTACATCTACGACGCGGGACGGCATGTGATCTTCGACCCGGGCATGGTGGCGAGCCACGACCACATCCTCGCCCCGCTCGCAGAACTGGGACTGGGCCCCGACGACATCACCGATGTGGTGCTCAGCCACCACCACCCGGACAACACCATGAACGTCGGCCTCTTCGGTCGTGCCCGGGTGCACGACCACAAGGTGGAGTACCAGCGCGACAGTTGGACGAACCGGGACGCGGAGGGCTACGAACTCACCCCGTCGCTACGGCTGATCCGCACCCCGGGCCACAGCCCCGAGGACATCACGCTGCTGGCAGGCACCGACGCGGGCGTGGTGGCCTTCGCCGGCGACCTGTGGTGGCACGCGAACGGCCCGGCGGACGACCCGGTGGCCCCCGACCGCGAGGTGCTGCGCGCATCCCGGCAGCGGGTACTGGCCACGGCGGACCTGATCGTGCCCGGCCACGGCGGCCCGTTCAAGGGCGACGACACCACTCCGCGCTAGTACTCCAGCCGCGCTTCTCCTCTCCTGCTGGTAGACACCTGCTGGCGCACCAGCTCGACACTTCGGCAGGTCGAAGCCTGGTACGAGTGGCGACCGTTGCCCGCGGGCGGTGTCAGACATCCCATGGCGTTGGGATGTCAAGCGGCTGTGGCGAGGGTTGCGTGGTGTGACCAGGCGGTGGCCTCGTCGTAGAGGGTGCGGGTCTTAAGGCAGCCGTGGAGGATGCCGACGAGGCGGTTGCCGAGCTGGCGCAGGGCGGGGTTGTAGTCGAGGTCCCGGGCTCGCTGTTTGTCGTAGTAGCGGCGGGCCCCGGGTGATCTTTGAAGTGAGCAGAACGCCTGCCGTTGCAGGGCGTCGGCGAGCCGGTTGTTGCGGACGAAGCGGGCCTGGACTGTGTGCGTCCGGCCGGACGCGCGGGTGATCGGACTGGTGCCGGCGTAGTTCTTGCGGGCCTTGGCGGTGGTGTAGCGGGTGGGGTCGTCGCCGAACTCGGCCAGCACCCGGGCGCCGGTGATCTCGCCGATGCCGGGCATCGACAGGTAGATCTCAGCATCCGGGTGCGCGAGAAAACGCGCACTCACCTGCTCTTCCATCGCCTGTATCTGCTCGTTCAGCGCGATCAGCAGCCTCGCGTGCGCCACCACCGCCGCGCCGTAGGCCGCGGCCACCGGCACGGGCAGGCCGAGCTGGGGCTCGCGCAGCGCGGCCTGTATCGCGGCGGCCTTCTGGTCCCGGTTGCGGCGCCGATGACGAGCCAGCACTGCGGTGATCTGCGACTTCGTCAGCTTGGCCGCCTCTTCGGGCGTGGGTGCCTTGATCAGCAGCTCCATCGCGTCGGTGCTGGTCAGCTCCAAGCCGGCATAGGCGGCGAGTGCCCCGGGGAAGTACTCGCGCAGCGTGCTCCGCAGTCTCTGGAAGGTGCGGGTGCGCTCCCAGATCAGCGTCTGGTGGGCGCGGGCGACGATGCGCACCGCCTGGGCCTGATCGCTGTCCCCGGCGATTGGCCGAAGCTGGTCGCGGTCGATGCGGACCATGTCCGCCAGCGCGTGCGCGTCGCCCTTGTCGCTCTTGGCCCCGGAGGTGCCGTACCGCTCCTTGAACCGGGCGGCCTGCTTCGGGTTGACCGCATAGACCCGGTAGCCGGCCCCGATCAGCGCCTGCACCCACGGACCCCGGTCGGTCTCGATCCCCACCACCACCTGCGAGGGCACCAGCTCCTCGCCGCCGTGCCGGGCGACCAGGGCATGAAGTTTCGCGATCCCCTCCACGCCCTCCGGCAGTCGGGCGGTGGCCAGCCGGCGGCCCGTCCCGTCCTGCACCTCGACATCGTGGTGATCTTCGGCCCAGTCGTCGCCGATGAACAGCACCGCTCTCCCCCAGCTTCTCTCGCCTGTCACGTCGATGCAGCCCGCGGAAGGCACGGCTCGCGCCCTAATGGATCCAGTGCTCACGCCCAATTCGCCCGGCGGGCAAGCCATCCCATTAGCAGTCAGGCCTCCCGGCCGACCAGCGGGGGCACGGTCTGACACCAGAGCTCACAGTGGCTCCGGAGTGGGGAGTGCTCACCCGCTGGCGGCTACGGACCGTAGTCTTCCTCACGGCCCGACGAGTCCCATTAGAAGTGCAGGACGCCGATGTCGCGGACGGTCTGGGCGAGGGCCCGGACGAGGTCGTTCTCTCCGTCCTTGCGCCACACCAGGGCGTAGGGAATCGTTCCCATCTCGGGGACGGGGATGAAGCGGACGTGGGACATGGACCAGTAGCGGGTGACGTGGGAGGGGAAGGGGTGGACGATCTCGCCGGTGCTGACGAGGTGGATCAGTTCGTCGGCGTTGGTGACCTGTTCGACGCGTTCGATCGGCTTTCCCCGGGCCGTGTGGAAGGACAGGTAGGCGTCTTCCCAGTAGTCGGGCATGTCGGGTGGCATGGCGTGGGCGAAGTCGGCCAGGGCCTCGAACGGGACGGAGTGCCGTTCGGCGAGTTCGTGGCCTGCGGCGACGGCCAGGACGCGGGGGTCGCGGAAGAGGATGGGGCCGACGGTGAGATCGGGCTCGTCCACCGGCAGCCAGGTGAGGAAGACGTCCATGTCGCCCTCACGCAGCCTGGCGAACGGGTCGAGGTAAGGCGCCCGGCGCAGCTGCAGTTCCCACTGGGGATGACGGGAGCGGAAGGTCTCCCAGTAGGGGTACATGTCGGGCACGTTGAACGGCAGCATGCCGACGCGCAGGCGTGCGGTCTTGCCGCGGCTGGCCATCCGGGCGCGTTCGAGGCTGTCGCGCAGGTTCGCGTAGACCGGCCGCAGGTCGTTGCGGAGCTGCTGGCCGAGCGGGGTCAGGCGGATCTGGCGGCGGTTGGAACGGTCGAACAACAAGCCGCCTAGTCGCCGCTCCTGGCGTCCGATCACCTGGCTGACGCGAGCCTGCGTGAGGTGCAACCGGGCGGCCGCCCTGCCGAAGTGCAGTTCCTCGGCCAACGTCAGAAAGATCTCGATGTCGCGTACTTCCACCTGCACAGACCCCCGTCATAAGTCTCAGTTATCGGATCTTACTGATCTTCGACGTTGATGGGCGCGGTGGGCAGTTGGAAGATCGACAGCGGCCGGAACCGCCGCGCGGTGGTCCGTGGGCGGTGCGGCGCCCGTACCGGTGACACCGCACCGCCCGGCGGGCCGCCTGCGGCCGCGGGCAGCGTGCCTGACGGGAGACCAGCTGTTGTCCCAGGGCGCCAGCACAGCCGCACCCCCAGGAAGGACACCCTCATGAAGCCCCTCGTCGCCGGCATCACCGGTTCGCAGGAGGAGGTGCGCGCCGTCGTCACCCTCGTTGCCCAGGTCGAGCACGCCCAGCGAAACGGCCTGCCGGACGCGTTCACGGAGCTGTTCCGCCAGGACGCCTTCTGGACGATGCCCTACGGTGACCCGCTGACCGGCCTGGAGGAGATCAGCGCCTTTGCCCACCGTGCTCTGCCCTGCGCGGCCCGTCAGCCGCTGACCGTCACCTACGAAGCCGAGTCCATCGTGTTCATCCAGCCCGACCTCGCCGTGGTCAAGATCCGTCAGCGGCCGATCACCCGGGACGGACGACGCCTGCACGAGGTGCTCCGCGCTCACGGCGATCCGGCCCGGCGGAGCAGCTGCGGCAGACCTGGCGCGGCCGAGCGCCGATGGGCGTCCGCGGTGGCCGCCAACCCCGAAGCCGCCCCCGGCACGCTGCTGTACGTCCTCGCCAAGGACGACGGCCGATGGCGCATCGCCGTCGCCCAGAACACCACGGTCATCGACCACGGCGCCCTCGCCGCAAGCTGAGCCCTACAGACCGGATACCACCATGACCATCGTCGATTCCGCGACCGATTCCACCCCCTCCGCTGGTGAGCGAACACCCCTCACCAGGTGGCTCGCCGTCGTCGCGATGGCGGTCGGAACGTTCGCGCTGGTGACCGTCGAGTCGCTGCCCGTCGGGCTGCTCCCCTTCATCGGCGGCGCGATGGACGTCTCCGAGGGGACCGCTGGACTGATGGTGACCGTGCCCGGCCTGGTCGCCTCCGCCACGGCGCCGCTGCTCCCGGTGGCGATCCGGCACCTCGACCGGCGGGTCGCCCTGATCGGCCTGATCACCCTCATGGTGCTGGCCAACGGCCTGACAGCACTGGCACCCAACTTCGCCGTCCTGCTGGGTTCGCGTTTCCTCGTCGGCATCAGCATCGGCGGTTTCTGGGCACTCGCCGCAGGCCTCGCCGTGCGGTTGGTGCCGGAGCGGTCCATCCCCCGGGCCATTTCGATCGTCTTCGGCGGCGCGACGGCCGCCAACGTCCTGGGCGTACCGGCCGGGACGCTGATCGGCGGGCTCGCGGACTGGCGGGCGGCGTTCGTGGCCGCGGGCGCACTGGGTCTCCTCGTGCTGGTGGCCCTGCTCCTCCTGCTGCCTCCCATGCCCGCCCAGCAGGTCGTCCAGCTGCGTACGCTGCCGCAGCAGTTCCGCCACCCCGTGGTACGGGCCGGCGTCCTCGCCACCTTTCTCCTGGTCGGCGGTCACTTCGCCGCCTTCACCTTCGTCAGCCCGATCCTCCAGACCACCTCCGGGGTCGACGAGGCCATGATCGGCCCGCTGCTGCTCGGCTTCGGCGTCGCCGGTATCCTCGGCAACTTCCTCGCCGGCGCGGCCGCGGAGCGGAACATCCGCGCGACCATCATCACCATCGGCGCCGTGCTGACCGTCGTCCTCGGGCTCTTCCCCCTCGCCGGTCGCACCCCGGTCAGCGGCGCGCTCCTGCTGCTGGCATGGGGGCTGGCCTTCGGCGGCGTACCGGTCGCCGTCCAGACCTGGATCCTCAAGGCCGCACCCGAATCGACCGAGGCGGCCACCGCCCTGAACACCTCCGTCTACAACCTCGCCATCGCACTCGGCGCCCTCCTCGGTGGAATCGTCGCCGCCCACATCTCCGTCAACGCCGCCCTGACGACCGGGGCCCTCTTCACCCTCCTCACCTCCCTCGCCGTATGGAGCGCGCGCAGGAGCTGACCGGACGCCCGGACACGCCCGCGCACCACGCACGCACCGACACACGCACCCGAGCCTCCCACACCCGAGACCCCGGCGGGCCAAACCCCTGGCGTCTCGTTCCTCAGACAGGAGTACCGCACATGCACGTCTCAGCCGACACCACGAGCCGCGTCTGGTTCATCACCGGCGCCAGCCGGGGCCTCGGCCGCGCCTTCGCCGAGGCGGCGCTGACAGCCGGCGACCGCGTCGCGGTCGCCGCCCGCACCGCGGCCCCGCTCGACGAACTGGCGGCCGCCCACCCCGGGCGGGTGCTGCCCCTCGGGTTGGACGTGACCGACCGCGACGCGGTGTTCGCCGCCGTCGCCGAGGCGGTCGCCCACTTCGGGCGGCTCGACATCGTCGTCAACAACGCCGGAATGCTGGCGATGGGCATGGTCGAGGAGTTCACCGAGGCCGAGGCCCGGGCCCAACTGGACACCAACTTCTTCGGCGCCCTCTGGGTCTCCCAAGCCGTCATGCCGGTCCTGCGAGAACAGGGCTCTGGGCACGTCGTGCAGGTCTCCAGCATCGCCGCCCTGGGCGGCTTCCCCAGCACCGGTCTCTACAGCGCCAGCAAGTTCGCCCTGGAGGGGCTCAGCGAAGCCCTCGCCGCGGAGGCCGCCGGCTTCGGGGTCAAGGTGAGCATCGTCCAGCCCGGCGGCTACTGGACGGACCTCTACACCGCCATGCGCAACACGATCCCCTTGGAGGCGTACGCGCCGCTGCGGGAGGAGCTGGCCAAGCAGTTCGCCGAGGGCTCGGTCGACAGCGACCCGAAGCTCGCCGCGGCCGCGCTGCTCAAGCTGGTCGACAGCGACGAGCCACCGCTGCGCCTCCTCCTCGGCAGCATGGTCTACGACCTCGCGTTCGACATCACCCGCACCCGCATGGACACCTGGGCGGCATGGGAGCACGTCAGCCGCGCCGCAGAACAGGCGATCGCCGCTCCCGCCACCACGGTCGAGGAGGCGGGGACCGGCCTTCAGCAGGAGACGCGATGACCCGACGACCCGCAGGCACCGGCCGAACCGGACCTTTCGGGCCACCGCGGGTGCCCGGCCGTCGGCACCGGGCCGGCACGCGCCCCGCCGGGAGGGCCGGTCGCCCGGCCGGGCCCGAACGGGAAACAGCAGACCGCTCGTTCCACTTCCGAGGAGTTGCCGCATTGACGTTCCGTACCACGGCCGAGGTCATCCACTGCTTCAACCGCGCCTTCATCGACCATGACGCCTCCATGCTCGCCGACCTGATCGCCGACGACTGCGTGATGGAGGCGAGGGGGCCGGCCCCCGACGGGGCCCGCTATGAAGGCCGCGCCGAGTGCCTGGAGTTCTGCCGGGCCCTCGCCGAGGACCGCACGATCCAGTTCGAGCCGGAGGACGTCGTCGTCACCGGTGAACGGGCGACGGTCCGCTGGCGGTGCCACTTCCACGACCGACCCACCGACTCGGTCCGCGGCGTGAGCCTCACGCTGGTACGGGACGGCCGGATCGTCGAGTCCCTCGGCTACGGCAAGAGCACGGGCGACGCCCCGCCGGCCGAGGCCGGAATCCACGGAAAGCAAAGGAAATCCTGAAATGCGTGTGTTGTTGGTGGCGTACGGGTCGCGCGGGGACGTCGAGCCCATGCTCGGGCTCGGGGCGCAACTGCGGGCGCTCGGCGCGGAAGTGCAGGTGTGCGCCCCGCCGGACTTCGCGGAGCTGCTGGACGGTGCCGGCATCCCACTGGTGCCGCTCGGCCGGTCGCTGCGCGCGATGGCGACCAGGGCGGTGACCGGGACGGGGAAGCCGCTGCCGGCGGAGAGTCTGTCCGAGCGCGCGGCCCGGATGGTCGCCGAGACGTACGAATCCGCCGCTGCGGTGGCCGAGGGATGCGACGTCGTGGTGGCGACCGGCTTGATCCCGGCTGCGGCCGCCGCGCGGTCGGTGGCCGAGAAGCTGGGCGTCCCCTACGTGTTCGTCGCCTACTTCCCGACCTACCTGCCGTCGCCGCACCACCCGCCGCTCGCGTGGCCGGGCCGGCCGCTCCCGCCGGAGGTGACCGACAACCGGGTGCTGTGGGACCTGAACACCGAGCACATGAACACGCTGTTCGGCGAGGCCATCAACACCCACCGGGCCGCGATCGGCCTGCCCCCGGTGGAGAACGTCCGCGACCACGTCTTCACCGATCGCCCGTGGCTGGCGGCCGACCCGACCCTGAGCCCGTGGCCGCAGCCGGCCGACCTCGACGTGGTGCAGACCGGCGCATGGATCCGGCCGGACGACCGCCCGCTCCCGGCCGACCTGGGGGCGTTCCTGGACGCCGGCGCACCCCCGGTGTACGTGGGCTTCGGCAGCATGCCCGTCCACGACGCGCCGAGCGTCGCCCGGACGGCCGTCGAGGCGGTCCGCGCGCAGGGCCGGCGCGTCCTCCTCTCCCGCGGCTGGGCCGACCTGGCTCTGACCGACGACCGGGACGACTGCTTCGCCGTCGGCGAGGTCAACCAGCAGGCACTGTTCACCCGGGTCGCCGCCGTCGTGCACCACGGCGGCGCGGGCACCACGACGACGGCCGCCCGGGCCGGCGCGCCGCAGGTCGTGGTACCGCAGATGGCGGACCAGCCGTACTGGGCGAGCCGGGTGTCCGAGCTGGGCATCGGCGTGGCACACGACGGTCCGACCCTGACCTACGAGTCCCTGTCGGCCGCACTCAAGACGGCCCTGACCCCCGGGACCCGCACACGAGCGGCCGCCGTGGCCGCCACGATCCGCACCGGCGGGGCGACGACGGCCGCGAAGCTGCTGCTCGACACGGTCGGCCGGGGAAGGCAGCACGTGTCCGCCCCGCACCCTGCCCTCGGGGAGAAGGTATGAAGACGAAGGACCACCGGGTGCCCGGCGAGCGGAACCTGATCGCCGGGATGCTGGTGGACGCAGTGGGCACGGGTATGTACGTGCCGTTCAGCCTGGTCTTCTTCCAGCGGATCACCGGACTGCCACTGCCGACGATCGGCACCGTCCTGACCGTCGCCGGACTGCTGGCGATGGGCGCCATGCCGGTCGGCGGCTGGGCCGTCGACCGGTTCGGTGCCCGGCGGGTGCGGCTGGCGCTCTACCTGGTCCGCGGCCTCGGCTTCCTGGCCTTCCCGCTCGGCACCACCCTGCCGGTCTTCGCCCTGGTCGCCACCCTCACCGCGGCCGGCGCCCAGGCGTTCCCCGCGACCCAGCAGGCCCTGATCGGCGAGCTCGCCCAGGGGGAGCACCGGGACCGGCTGATGGCACTCGCCCGGAGCGTGAACAACGCCGGCCTCGGCGCCGGCGGCCTGCTCGCGGCCGGACTGGTGCAACTCGGCGGGGACCGCGGCTTCCTGGCGGTCGCCTGGCTGAACGCGGCCACCTTCTTCATCGCGGCACTGTTCGCACTGCGGATCAGGACCCCCCACCCGGTCCGCCCCGCAACCGCCCGACAACCGGCCGGCTACCGCACCGTGCTGCGCGATCGCCCGTACGCAGGGCTCACCCTGGCCAACTTCCTCATCGCCCTGGGCTATTCGGCGCTCAGCGTGCTGCTGCCGGTGTACGCCGTGAGCCAGTTCGACCTGCCCGCCTCGGTGGCCGGTCCGCTGTTCGCGGTC
Organism: Kitasatospora sp. NPDC001539; assembly: GCF_040298565.1. NCBI lineage: Bacteria > Bacillati > Actinomycetota > Actinomycetes > Kitasatosporales > Streptomycetaceae > Kitasatospora > Kitasatospora sp. NPDC001539. The sequence continues at coordinate 27,836 of NZ_JBEPAK010000046.1, forward strand.
AACACCGCGCTCTGTGCCTTCGCCGGCGTGCCGGTCGGCACGCTCGGCCGGCGCTTCGCCCGGCGCACCCGGGTGGCCGCGGTCGGCGCCCTGGTCTTCGCCACCGCGTTCCTCGGCTACGCCCTGCTGGGCAGCATCCCCCGCCAAGGCGTGATGGCCGGCCTGGTTGGGCTTCTGGTCCTCTACACGATCGGCGAACTGGTGCACAGCCCGAGCGCCGGCGCCCTCTCGGTGAGCGCCGCTCCCGCCGAGGCACGCGGCCGTTACCTGGCCACCTACCAGCTGTCCTGGGCGCTGTCCCAGACCCTGGCACCGTCACTGTTCACCGGCCTGCTGGCCGTCGACGGCCGGCTGCCCTGGCTGGTGCTGACGGCGAGCTCGACCGCGGGGGCCGTCATGCTGCTCGCCCTGGAGCAGCGGCTACCGGCCGAGGCGGTGTACACGACGACGGCCGCGGCTGGGCCGCCTGAACACCGAGAGGCCACCGAGTCGAGAACACTGATCCGGGGCCGCGCCGACTAGTGTCCCGGCGTTTTGCTGCCGCCCGGCCTGGCCGGACTCGGTCAGTCCGGTCAGCCCGGTCAGCGAGGTCAGCCCGGCCATCAGAAGACAGGAACGGCGCATCGGCATCGTGCTGTTGAGCACACCGTGGACCGGGGGCACCGCCGTTGGACCGATGACATCGTCAGCCATGCTCACTGAAGGAGGGGACAGCACCACATGACCGACGCGGTCCGGGCAAGCGCCGCAGATCGGGGGCCCGCCGGTCTCAGCGGCCGGCAGCACGAACGGGAAGTGCTCGACGGGCTCTTGAGGGGAGTCCGGGAGAGCCGGGGCGGGGCCGTGGTGCTCCTCGGCGAGGCGGGGTCCGGCAAGACGGCACTGCTCGACCGGTGCGCCTCCGCGGCGGCAGCCGGAGCCCGGCTGTTGCGGTGTACGGGTGTCCAGTCGGAAGCCGCGCTGCCGTACGCCGGTCTGCAGGTGCTCCTCCGGGGCGCCCTGGACCTGGCCAGGAGCCTGCCGGAGCGGCAGTTGACGGCCCTACGCGGGGCGATCACTCCGGACGACGTGCCCGCCGGGGACCGCTTCCTGGTCGGGGCCGCGACGCTGGGCCTGCTCGACGAGCTGGCCGAGGAACGTCCGGTCGTGGTCCTGGTGGACGACGCGAACTGGCTGGACCTGGAGACCGTGGACGCCCTGCTGTTCGCGGCCCGCCGGCTCGGCAGGGGGCGGGTGGCCATGGTGGTCGCAGCACACGAGGATGCGGCAGCCTTCGAGGGCGCGCCGGGCCTGCCGGTGCTGCACCTCGGGCCGTTGACCGACGAGGAGGGGGCGGCGCTGCTGGCGGGCCGGGCGCCCGAGCTGCATGCCGCCGTGAGCAGCCGCATCCTCGGGCTCGCGCAGGGCAATCCGCTGGCCATGGTGGAGCTCGTGGGGGCCCTGACGGCGGCCCAGCGAGACGGGAGCGAACCGCTGGACGCACGGGAGATCGCCGTGTTGCCGGCCTCGTGGCGGGTGCGGCGGATCTTCGACGAGCGGATTCGAGCGCTGCCCGCGCCGACCCGTCTGCTGCTGACGGTCGCCGCCGCCGATGACACCGGCGACCTGGCACTGCTGGTGGCGGCGGGGGAACGGGTGGGCGCGACCGCCGGCGACCTCGGGCCGGCGGAGGCGGCGGACCTGGTGAGAGTGTCCGGACGCCGGCTGGTGTTCCGGCATCCCCTGGCGCGCGCCGCCGCCTATCAGGGTGCGGTGCTGGCCGAGCGGACGGCCGCGCACCGGGCGCTCGCGGAGGCGGCACCGGCCGCCGACGACATGGGCCGCCGGGCCTGGCATCTGGCTGCGGCGACCGTCGGCTACGACGAGGAGGTCGCCGCCGAACTGGAGCGCAGCGCCGAGCTGTTCCGCTCGCGGGGCGGCCGGGCGGCGGTCGCCGCCGCCTATCGGCGGGCCGCACGGCTGACCGGGGACCAGGAGGCCCGGTCGCTGCGGCTGGTCGCCGCGGCCGCCGCAGCAGCCGAGGCAGGGCAGGTGGAACTCGCGGGGATGCTCGCCGACGAGGCGGGGCCGGTGAGCAGTCCACCGGCGGTCGCCCGGCTTGCCAGCGTCCGGGCAGCGCGCGAACACGAGCAGGGCCGCGCGGAGTCGGCGCGGCTGCTGCTCGTCGAGGCGACCTCCGAGGTGACGGCGGACCGTCCCGCCGTGGGGGCGTGGCTGCTGTTCGAGTCCGCCGCGATGGCCTGGGAGGCGCCGGACCCGGTCGCGGCGGCCCGGCACACCCGCGCGCGGGTGGCCGGTCTCGACTTCGGTGAGCATCCCGTGCACCGGGGTGCGGCCGGGGTTCTCGACATACTGGCGGGTGATCTGGTGGACGGGGCGGCAGCGGTACGGGAGTTCGCCGACTACGTCGTGCGGACCCGGCATGAGCGCAGCCTGACCGATGAGGTGCGGCTGCACGGCTGGGACGTGCTGCTCGGCGAGTACCGCACGGTGCACGACCAGGCCGTGGCCCTGGAGCGGGAGTGCCGGGTGGAGGGTGCCGTCGGGATGCTGCCGCGGGTGCTGCTGCGGCTGGCGCGGCTGCGGCTGTTCCTGGGGCGGCACCGGGACGCGTACACGACGGCGGTCGAGGGTCTGGAGATCGCCTGCGACACCGGTCAGCGCCATCTCGCCACCATGCTCAGGGGCGTCCTGGCGGTGCTGGCCGCGCTCGACGGGAAGGAGCCGGGCGCCACGGAGGGACCGGAAGGAACTGACGGCCCGGGGGGCCGGGACCTGCTCGGCCGCGGCTCCGCCGGACAGCCGGGACAGGACCTGTGCCCTGGTGTCGCACCGTCCCCGTTCTGGCTGACCAGGGCACGCGGTCTGCTCGACCTCGGGCTCGGCCGCTACGACCGGGCGCTGCACCATTTCGCCGCCCTGACCAGGGGCCCGCACCAGCACCTCATGGTCTCCGTACACAGCCTGCCCGACCAGGTGGAGGCCGCCATGCGCACGGAGCGGGCCGCCGAGGCCAGGTCGGCCGCCGAGAGTTTCGCGCGGTGGACCGGGGCCACCGGACCCGCGTGGGCGAGGGCGGTGGAGTTGCGCTGCCACGCCCTGCTCACCGCCGACGCCGCAACTGCGGAGGAGTTCTACGAGCGGGCGCTCGCCGCCCACGAAGGGGACGGCCGCCCGTTCGAGGAGGCGCGCACCCGGTTGCTCTACGGGGAGTGGCTGCGCCGGGCGAAGCGTCGGGCTGACGCCCGGGAGGCGCTGACCGTGGCGTTGAAGTCGTTCGAGCGGATGCCGGCTGCCGCGTGGGCGAATCGGGCCCGCGCGGAGTTGCGGGCCGTCGGTGTCGCCCCCGCGTCAGCGGCGGGCACGGCTTTCGTGGACCGGCTGACCGCGCAGGAGCTGCGGGTGGTTCGGCTCGCGGCAACCGGGCTGAGCAACCGGGACATCGGCGCGTGCCTGTTCCTGAGCCCGCGCACGGTCGGCTATCACCTGTCCAACGCCTACCCGAAGCTCGGCGTGACATCGCGGGCTGCCCTGGGAGCGCTCGACCTGGGCTGAACGCCACCCGGTCCCGCCATCCCCGTCACTTCCTCGCCTGTCGATCTGGTCGACCCGGTCAGCCCTTCGGCCCCGTTGCGGGTGAACGCCGGTACGCACCCCGGTCGTTCGACGGATCCGCGAGTGCGGGCGCGGTTCGTACGGTTCTCCTGTTCGAAGAACGTCTGCTTGGGAGGGTTCATGAAGGTCCTGGTACTCGGTGCCACCGGTTACATCGGCTCCGCGGTGGTGTCCCGTCTGACGCTGGAGGGCCACGACGTGGTGCCCCTGGTCAAGGACGCGGCCGCGCTGCACCCGGACGTGCCGGTACGGGTCGGCGACCTGACCGACCCGGCGTCGCTGCGCGCGGCGGTGACGGACGACGTGGACGCGGTGGTGAACCTGGCCACCCCGACCGGCGACGAGGCGGTGGACACCGCGGCCCTCGAGGCGCTGCTCGCGCCGCTGCGCGGCACGAACCGGGCCTTCGTCTACACCAGTGGCGTGTGGGTGCTCGGCGCCACCGGGGACACCCCGCTGACCGAGGACGCGTCGACCGACGCCATCGCCATCGTCGGCTACCGTCCGCGGATCGAGCAGCGCGTGCTGGCCGCCGCCGGGGACGACGTGCGCGCCGTCGTCGTGCGGCCCGGCATCGTGTACGGCCGCGGCGGCGGCATCCCCGGCCTGATGACCGACTGGGCGCGTGAGCACGGCACCGGCCGGTACGTCGGCTCGGCCGCGACCCGCTGGCCCATGGTGCACGTGGACGACCTCGCCGAACTCTTCGTGCTGGCGGTGACCAAGGCCGATGGTGGCAGCATGCTGCACGGCGTGGCGCACGAAGCGGTGCCGGTCGCGGCACTCGCAGCAGCCGCCGACATCGCCGCGGGCGGCACCGGCCGAGTCGAGCCCTGGCCGGTGGAGCAGGCCGCCGAGGCCCTGGGCGGCCCGTTCGCCGAGGCCCTTGGCCTGAACCAGGTGGTGACCGGCCAGCGCGCCGTCGCCGAACTCGGCTGGCGGCCGAGCCGTCCGTACGTCCTCACCGAACTCGCCGGAGGCAGCCGTGGCTGACACCACCGCCCCGGCACGTCCGATCTGCCGCACCTGCGGCACCCAGTACGCAGACGCCCGTCCAGACTGTCCGGTCTGCTCGGATGAACGGCAGTACGTGGGCCGGGACGGCCAGCAGTGGACGACACTGGCAGGCTTGCGGGAGGAAGGCCACAGCGGCCGCTTCGCGGAGCAGGGGCCCGATGTGCTCGGCGTCGGGGTCACCCCGGAGTTCGCCATCGGCCAGCGGGCTCTGCTGCTGCGCACCGCCGCCGGGAACGTGCTGTGGGACTGCGTGCCATACCTCGACGACGCGATGGTGCGCGGCGTCGAGGAGCTCGGCGGCATCGACCACATCGCGATCAGCCACCCGCACTTCTACTCCGCGATGCTGGAGTGGGCGCACGCCTTCGACGCGCCGGTCCATCTGCACGACGCCGACCGGCAGTGGGTGGGCCGGCCGGACCCGGCCGTGCGGTTCTGGAGCGGGCGCACACTCCAGCTCACCGATGAGGTGACCCTGATCAACCCGGGCGTGCACTTCCCGGGCAGCGCGGTGCTCCACTGGAGCGCCGGCGAAGGGGCGCTGTTCACCGGCGACGTCGTCAACGTCTGCCCGGACAGCCGCTGGGTGACCCTCATGTACAGCTACGCCAACCACATCCCGGAGCGCCCGCAGGCGGTCCGCGCGGCGGCCGACCTGCTCGCCGGCTACCGTTTCGAGCGGATCTACGGCGCCTGGTGGGACCGGGTCGTCACCCGCCACGGCAACGAGGTCCTGGCCCGGTCCGTCGAGCGCTACCTCCGCTTCGAGGAGGGCACCGTTCCGGGCGACTGACACACCCCACCGCACGCTGGCCGGTCATCACGACGCAGGACCACGCGGGGAGTCCTGCGAACCGTCGGCCTTCGGCGGGCGGTGTCGGCGGCAGTAGGTCAGACATTGCACGAGCCCGAAGGGGACAACTAGGGTGTGTTTCGAAAGTGCTGGTCACAGCCACTCGTTGATGGCTGCGACCAGCACGGTCGCCTCGTAGCGGACGGCGAGTTTGTCGTACCTCGTGGCGACCGCGCGGTGGCGCTTGAGACGGTTGATGCCGCACTCCACCGCATGGCGCTCCTTGTAGTCGGCCTTGTCGAACTTCGGCGGCCGTCCCCCGTGGGAGCCACGCTTCTTGCGGTTGGCGATCTGGTCGCGCTTCTCCGGGATCGTGCAGCCGATACGACGTCTGCGCAGGTAGACGCGGTTCGCACGGGAGCTGTACGCCTTGTCGGCGCGGACCTTGTCCGGCCGGGTGCGCGGGCGTCCCGGGCCGAGACGCGGCACACGAATGCAGCCCAGGACCACCTGGAACTGCGGGGAGTCCCCGCGCTGTCCGGCCGTGATCACGAGCGACATCAGCTTCTGCGCCTGCTCGACCGCCAGGTGGATCTTGGTGGTCAGTCCACCCCGGGAGCGTCCGAGCCCGTGGTCGTTGGGCTCGACGAAGACGCCGCCGGGCGGCTCGACCTGCAGATCCCCCTTTTGCGCGCACCAGCCGCGTGCTGGTGCGCGCGAGCGATCGTGGAGTCGACGGAGATGTCCCAGGTGATCAGGCCCTTCGCATCAGCCCGGGCCTGGAGTTGCTCGAGAATCCGGTGCCACGTGCCGTCGCGCTGCCAGCGGCGGAACAGCCCGTACACCGTCTCCCACGGTCCGTACCGCTCGGGCAGATCCCGCCACGGGACACCCGTGCGGGTACGGAACCGTATGCCGTTGATCAGCTGCCGCTTGGTGTGCACCGGCGGCCGACCCGGCTTGATGCCCCGCGGCAGCAGCGGTTCCAGTACCGCCCACTGGGCGTCCGTCAGATCTCCCCGAGCCATGGAACGTGATCATCGCACGACCTTGATCCACTTCTGAAACAGACCCTAGTACTGCAACCGCAGTTATGGGGTGTGACCTCGGCGTTTGTAGTGGCTGCGGCGTGCCCGGGTTTGGCTACGTCGTCGCCAGTATGACCAGC